>JBJOEQ010000082.1:0-16160 GCA_046049195.1 Actinomycetota bacterium
CCTTGCCAGTACCCGGCTCACCGCGTGTGGTTTGGTTTCCTGCAGCCGGCATTGGAAACATCACGCCACCTGCTTTGTCGAGGTTGCCCGTGATCGTGTTGATCACATCGACCAGCCAAGAAGCAGTGGTGCCAAACGAAACAGTCGTTGTTCCAATCCGACCATATACAAGTGCGGTCGGCGCATCGCTGAGCTCGCTGGCAATTCGGCGAATCGTTTGTGCATCAATACCAATTGCTTGCTCAACTGCTTCTGGCACAAACGGTGCGAGTGCTCCCGACAATTGATCCAACCCTGCAATGTGTGCACGCACGTGGTCACCCACATCGGCCTTGCCACTCGCAAGAATTGTGTGAGCGATTGCAGCAAGAAACAACGCATCGCCATTTGGACGAATGGCTAACCACTCATCTGCTGATTCCGCCGTGCGGCTTCGACGTGGATCAACAACAACAAGTTTTCCGCCGCGTGCACGCAGTGCCTCAAGCCGACCAGGAAAATCCGGTGCGGTGCACAAACTTCCGTTGGATACGTATGGGTCTGCGCCAAGCATCAACACATAATCGGTGCGATCCAGATCGGGAATCGCGACAGAAGCAACCGTGCCAAACATGTAAGCAGATGCAACTTGTTTTGGAAGTTGATCAACAGACGATGCACTAAAGCGTTGCTTCGTTCCAATCGCTTGCATCCACGCACGGTTGTACAACAACGGCGCAAGGTTGTGCGCATTTGGGTTACCAACATATGTGCCCGCAGATCCACGACCATGCGTATTAATCACACCCATAAGTCCACGCTCAACTTCGGCCCACGCTTCTTGCCACGAAACTTCTACGTGTTCGCCATTGCGCTTTATGAGTGGTTTGCGCAAACGATCTGGGTCTTCGTGCAGTTGCTTGAGTGTGCTGCCCTTCGGACAGATGAACCCATGACTAAACACATCATCGCGGTCCCCACGAATGCGCGACACTTTGTCGCCTTTAACGGTGATCTCGAGCCCGCATGTTGCCTCGCATAATGGACAGGTTCGATAGACAATTCGCTCTTGGTCGACAATTGACATCCCTGTATCGTGCCACACGACGATCACCAGACCAATAGGCTCAACTGCCGTGCGACGCATATTTCCTACACCAGTCGATTCCATTTCGATTGCGGATGCGTATGGCGTTGCTCGATCCCGCATTACTACTAACGCCGGTAACCCTCCAGCAAGCCGACCAACGATTGGCCTGTGCATGGTCATGAGCCTCGATGGGTCGACCGTCGTGCAAGGCAACTCGCGTGCCCTTTCGGGCGACGCCGACCGCTCGATCCTCGTGGGTCTGCGTTCGCTGGCCGACGTCATTGTCGTAGGTTCTTCGACCGTTCGCATCGACGACTATGGCCCGCCCTCTCGAAAAGACTTACGCGTGGGGGTGGTTTCGCGCACAGGAAACCTCGACTTGACTACCCCGCTTTTCACCAGCGGGGCTGGGTTTCTGATCATCCCCGAAGATGCCCCAGAGCCGTCCAACCCAGCAGTCACCTGCATCCGTGCCGGTAAAGGTTCTGTGGATTTTGCCGCTGCGATGTGTCAACTCGAGGGCAATTTCATCCAACTTGAAGGCGGACCAGGGCTGAACGCTTCGATGGCGCAAGCCGACCTGATTGATGAAATCAACTTGACCATCAGCCCAAACATTGCGGCAAATAATGAACCACGCTTGCTCAGCGAAGCATCACCAATTTTGAATCGATTTACGTTGTCGCACATTCTTGAAGAAGAAGGCTTTTTATTTTTGCGCTACACGCGAAACAGAAACTAAGCGCGCGAAGTACTGGCGTGCTTTTCAAGTAACGCAAGTTCGCGTTTAAAGTCTGCGGCATCATCAAAGTTTTTGTAGACACTCGCAAAACGCATGTACGCAACTTCGTCAATCAAACGCAATTGCTCAAGCACTGCATGACCAACCTGATTGCTTGTGACGTCTCCACCCTCAAGGCGCAACGCGTCCTCAATCCGCTCGGCAATTTCCATGATCATCTCGTCGCTGACCGGCCGACCCTTTACAGCGGCCTGGATGCCAGCCATCATTTTGAGTCTGTCAAAAGGCTGTTTGCCACCGCCGCGTTTGACCACATTGAGCGCCACTTCTTCGAGGCGCTCATAGGTAGTAAATCGATAACCACATTGGGTGCAACTACGGCGACGACGAATTGCACCCCCTTCTTCAGAGAGTCGCGAATCGATCACCTTGGTGTCGTCAAACGAGCAACTTGGACAATGCACTTCACGCATATTACACCAAAATCGCTGGTAAATAAGGGGGAAACTACAGATTTACGGAATGCGTACGACTTGGCCGGCAACGATTGCATCGCCGTTGATGCGCACGAGTTGATCGACAAGATCAGAAATATTTGCTTGAGGGGCAACCCTTTTCGCAATTGCCCACAATGTGTCGCCTGGCTGTGCGATAACCGTGCGAGGTTCAACTGACTGACCAGCCACAGCTTGATCGGCTTGTGCCGTCGTGCCAGTTGCGCCAATCACGCCTGCGATAACGACGCCAAGAACAAGCATCGCTGCAACCAACACCACAAGCCGACGGCGCTGATAAGTCGCAACCGAAGGGGTGTAAGCCATTGATGGATGCTGGGCAGACCGTCGAGCAGCCGGGCGGCTAGCTGGACGGGTTCCCGGCCGGCTGGCTGGGCGATAAGCGCCAACTGGAGTTGGGTCAAGCTCGGGAACGAGGTACAGGTGCCGAGCAGGGCGAACGTTTTGTCGGGTGCGGGGTTGGTGGTTTAGTGCTAGTGCCATGGGGGTTCCTTTGTCTATTGTTGGTGTGTAAGGGTTTTGGGGGGTTTAATCTCGTACAAACCACTCTAGCGAACGGGTGTTCGTAAGTTGTGGATAATACGAACATTTGTTCGCCGAACAGGTGTTTGACTCTGGGGGCGAACACCCGTACGATGGAGCCATGACTTCCCTCCCCGCAAGCGCCCACACCCAGCTCACCGACCGCCAGCGCGGCATCCTCGACTTCATCGAAAAGAACATGCGCGAGCGGGGCTACCCACCTTCCGTGCGCGAGATCGGCGAAGCCGTTGGACTCAGTTCGTCAGCCACCGTGCACAACCATCTCGGCACACTGCAAAAACTTGGCTACCTACACCGCGATCCGACGAAGCCACGCGCAATCGAAGTTCGTTACGAAGCATCCAGTGGCGTTGCAATGGAGAGGCGCCCAGTGAAGCATGTGCCACTCGTTGGTGATGTTGCTGCAGGCGTCAATGTGCTCGCACAAGAGAATGTTGAAGAACTCGTTCCCCTACCAATGGACTTCACAGGTGACGGCGAATTGTTTATGCTTCGCGTTCGCGGCAACTCAATGATCGACGCAGGCATTTTGGACGGCGACTTTGTTGTATGTCGTCAGCAAACGACTGCCGACAACGGCGACATCGTGGTGGCTGGTATTCCAGGTGACGAAGCCACTATCAAGACTTTTGCTAAGAACGGTAACACGATCACTCTCACACCATCCAACTCTTCAATGAAGCCGATGAAGTTTGAGACTGACGAAGTTTCGGTCTACGGCAAGCTCGTTACCGTGCTCCGTCGCCTATAAATTAGGCAATTAATTTCAACTGACGCCGAGGCGTTGGGCCATCAACTCAATGCGCTCATCGGGCTGCACAACTGCAACACGAACATTGTTTGATCCGCCAGCGCCATAAAAATCTCCTGGGCTCACAAGAGCCCCACCCTCAGTTGCAAGGCGCTCAGCAAACTCCCAACCATCACTTGCATCGAACCACAAATAAAAACCACCTGCTGGCAAATCAATAGCGCGACCCGACCACTTACTGAGAATTTGCGCAGTGCGCTCGAGGCGCTTGCGATACACGCTGGCCTGAACCTTCACGCTCACATCATCATTCAGCGCCACAACGCCCGCGGCTTGCGCTGGCCCCGGCACCATCAAACCCGCATGCTTGCGCACTTCTTTGAGGTAATGCACGATGTCGGCGTCACCTGCGTAAAACGCAACACGTAAACCGGCAAGGTTCGAGCGTTTGGAAAGTGAATGCAACGCGATGACGCCCTCCGTGCCGTATTCGAGAGCAGTTCGTGACTTGCCCTGCCATGTGAACTCGACGTAACACTCATCGCTAAAAACAGGCACGTCGTGTTTACGACCCCATGCCACAACTGCGCCCATGTCATCGAGTGCGCCAGTTGGGTTACTTGGCGAGTTCATCCAGATCATGAGAGCGCGCTTTGCATCGTCAGCACTGATTTTTGTGAGGTCGATGCCACCCGAATCGGTCATGGGCACAGCAACAGGCCTACAACCTGACAGCGTCGCGCCCATTGCATAACTTGGGTAGCTCACAGCAGGAAACAACACGGTGTCACGCGACGGTGTGCGCAGTTTCATCCACTGCGGTGTGGTGACTACGAATTCTTTGCTGCCAACTGCAGCCGCTATTTGCGACAACGGAATATCAATATCAAACTTGCGTTGCATCCATGTATGTGCAGCATTGCGCAATGGCTCAATGCCGATGGATGGTGGGTAACCACGCTCGAGATTGGATGTGGAAAGAGCAGCAATAACCGCCGCACTCGGCGGGTCACATGGGTCGCCAACCGACAGATCGATGATCCCGCCTGCATGCTTTGCGGCAACGGTCTTGAATGCGTCAAGGCGGTCGTACGGATATGGAGGTGGGACAAAACCCTGAGAATTATTTGTCATGATGCAGCCACCGTTCGATCATCTGATTGATCTCCTGTTTGATCAACAACAAATTGCGACAAGCGACCGGTCGATGCATCACCTAACCGCGCACGAATACGCATGCCGTTTTCTTCGTTTGCTGTTGACACCACTTCTCCTTCTCGATGCACCGAAGCCACGATGTCTCCGCGGTCGTATGGAATGAGCAATTCCACCACCACGGAAATGGCCCGCATGCGATCTCCGATAGTACGCAATAAATCGTCGATTCCTGCACCAGTTACTGCAGAGATAGCAACTGAGCCCGGATGACTCGCCACCATCTGCTCGGCCACTTCTGACGCCATGTCGGCTTTATTGAATACGAGCAACTCAGGTACGTCGCCCGCACCAATATCGGTAAGCACTTCGCGCACAGCCAAGATCTGCCCCGCTGGGTCGACTGCTGTCGAGTCGACAACATGGATGAGCAAGTCGCCAAGCACTGCAACTTCGAGCGTGCTCTTGAAGGACTCAACCAAACCGTGCGGCAGGCGACGCACAAAGCCAACCGTGTCGCTCACGAGCACTGGCTCACCGCCAGGTAGTGCAAGTCGACGCGTGGTTGGATCGAGCGTGGCAAACAATCGGTTTTCTACCAACACACCAGCGTCGGTGAGGTGATTGAGCAACGTCGACTTGCCTGCGTTGGTATACCCAACAATTGCAACTGCACCAAGCCCACTTCGCGAACGACCCTTTGCCTGCTCGCGGCGATTGTTTGCAAGGTCAACCAAGTCACGAGAGAGTTTTGCGATCTTGTCTTGAATGCGGCGTCGATCAACTTCGAGTTTTGTTTCACCAGGGCCTCTTGAGCCGATTCCAGCACCCTGTTGCGACATGGCCTCAGAAATACCACGACGCAATCGTGGAAGCTTGTAGCGCAACAAAGCCAACTCAACTTGGGCTTTGCCTTCAAGTGTGTGTGCATTTTGGGCAAAGATGTCAAGAATTACTGCGGTGCGATCAATTGCAGTGCGACCCAACAATTTTTCGAGGTTGTACTGCTGACCAGGTGTGAGTTCGTTGTCGAAAACCACGGTGTCGGAGTCAACTGCCAAACAGAGTTCTTTCAGTTCTTGGGCTTTGCCCTTGCCAATAAAAAATGTGGAGTCGGGTGAATCGCGACGCTGTGTCATGCGCGCAACCTCAACCGCGCCAGCAGTGTCGATGAGCTGAGCCAACTCGTCGAGACTCTCTTCCGTCTCGCTTTCATCATGACCATCAAAAATCACGCCAACCAAGACGATGCGCTCGCGAATTGTGCGATCGATCAGCGTGCGCCCAAGCGCCTGCTGGTATGGGTTACTCACAATGAAATCTCAACTACATGCCTCGACATAAATTGCGCACTGCCAATGAGTGTCACACTGCCCGCTTTGGGCTCGTTGACGCGCACTTTCACATCGCCGCCATCCATGTGCACAATCACTTCACTCGCGCTCGCAGGTACAAGGCCCCACTGCACTGCAGCCCACGCGCTCGCACATGCACCCGTGCCGCATGCTTGGGTGATGCCTGCTCCGCGTTCGTGCACTCGCATCCTGATTGCGTTCACTTCTGGGCCGGGCTCGATGATTTCTAGATTAATTTGAGGAACTTTTTCACCCAACTCTTTAAGTGGCACGATCGCAACATCTTCCACACCAACCACCGAGTGAGGATTTCCTGTTGATATGTGCATAACCGGACGCATCGGATCGCACTCAAGAGTCGCCCAGCCCGTTGGCTCGTCAAGCGTGCCGATTGGACCCATGTCAACGCTTGCATCAACTGTTTGGGAATCGTTGGCACGTGGCGTCACGACAACACGTCGCTCGCCGGCATCGGTTGTCACTGCGTACGCAACCTCGCTGGTCAATCCGTCTGCCATCTGTGCAGCCTGCGCCAAGCATTGAATGCCATTGCCGCTCATTTCGGCGAGCGAGCCATCAGAGTTATACAAGCGCATTGTGAGCGTGTTTGCGTCGATGCGACCAAGCAGCAATAAACCATCAGCGCCAACACCAGTATTTCGGTTGCACCAATTGCGAGCAATGTTTGGCCAATCAATTTCGGCTACCTGCGCGTTGCTCAGCGCACTCGCTTCACGCCGGTCAAGCACTAAAAAGTCATTTCCCAAACCATTGTGTTTGGTAACAGAGACCTTGATTGATGAATTTTGACTCGACATGCTCACTACGTTCTAGCGCAAGTGCTCGGCCAAGATCGGGGCAATTTCGGTAACAGGATCTTTTTCAATGTGCACCCAACGGATGCGAGGGTCACGGCGAAACCAACGTTCTTGGCGCACGGCGAATTGGCGGGTGTGGGTGACGATGTCGCCAACAGCCTGGTCAAGCGTGCACTTACCGTCCAGATGTCGGTTCAGTTCTGCATAACCAAGTGCTTGGCGCGCAGTTTGTGACATTGCGCCGTCTTTACGCAATTGTGCAACCTCTTCTAAGAAACCCCGTTGCAACATCGCCTTCACTCGCGACTCAACTCGCTTGACGAGTACGTCGCGCGGCCAGAGCAAACCAATTTGCACCACACCGTTGTCGGGGTATGCACCAGTACCTGGAGCATTGTCGCTGAAAGGTTTGCCACTACCGATGCACACTTCAAGTGCGCGCTCGATACGTCGGCGATTACTGCGCTCGATATTTTTAGCAGCCACGGGGTCGAGTGCTTTGAGGTGCCTGTAAAGCGCAGCAACGTCTGGTTCGCGTTGCAGTTCGGCACGCACTGCAGGCCACTCACCAGGGAAACTCAACTCGTCAATGAGCGATGTGAGATACAAGCCGGTGCCAGCGACTACCAATGCATTGGCACCCGCTTCATGAATCTTTGCAACTGCCGCACGTGCATCCTTTTGATAATCAGACACTGTGAATCGCGCACTCGGTTCGACCAAGTTGACGCAATGGTGCTTCACCAGTTGTTGGTCGTCTGTGGTTGGCTTTGCTGTGCCTATGTCCATGCGCTTGTAGACCTGCATTGCATCGCACACCACGATCTGTGTGTTTCCATTGACCTGGGCTGCCGCCATTGCTGCATCAGATTTGCCGCTGGCCGTAGGGCCAAGAATCACAATTGGCTTCACAGAGCCTGCACCGATAGTCGCACCTTGTGCGTTGGCTCTGCGCCAACCTCGATCAATTGGCCAGACAAGTGAAAGCGTGCTGCAGACGTAATCTCGACCGTTGCGTATGTACCGGCACGTAGTGCGTCTGCTGACTTGAAGTGCACCAGCTTGTTTTGACGAGTACGGCCTGTAAACGCGTCGGCATCGCGCTTGTTGCGACCCTCAACGATCACTTCTTCCACGCGACCAATGCGTGCCTCGTGCTTGATGATTGCTGAATGATCAAGCACCACCTTCATGCGGTCGTATCTGCTCGACATCACTTCTGGAGCAATGAAGTGCTCTTCCATCTTTGCGGCTTCGGTGCCCTCACGTGGCGAAAAGATAAACAGATATGCCGAATCAAATTGTGCTTCAGCAGCAACCTCGAGCGACTGAACGAAATCTTCTTCTGTCTCACCCGGAAACCCAACAATGATGTCGGTGGTAACGGCTGCATCATCGATGAGCGAACGCGCTTGTGTGATTTTTTCGAGATACTTCTGCGCGGTGTAGCCACGATGCATGAGCGTCAATACGCGATCAGAACCTGACTGCAACGGATAATGCAAGTGCTCACACACTGCAGGAGTCTCGGCCATTGCCATGAGTGTCTCAAGATTCATGTCCTTGGGGTGCGGGCTCACGTAACGAACACGTCGAATGCCGTCCACCGCACCAACAGCACGCAGTAGCTCGCCAAACTGTGGTCGTAGCTTGATATCGGCATCGCCTGCACGACGAGCATCGAGCGAAAGATCGCGTCCGTAGCTGTTGACATTTTGTCCGAGCAGCGAAATCTCTGTAACACCGTCGCGTGCAAGCGCTGCAACCTCGTCGACAATGTCGCTAAAAGGTCGACTGATTTCTTTGCCGCGCACACTCGGCACGATGCAATATGTGCAGGTATTGTCGCAACCGATCTGAATTGTTACCCAGGCGTTGTACGAACGCTCTCGTCGCACCGGTAATGCGCTTGGAAACAGTGCATGATCGTCAATCACGGCTTCGTCAAAGATCTCGGTGATGCCACCGCTCATGGATGCGTGCTCAAGTAGATCGACCGCGCGGTGAACGTTGTGCGTACCCATGACAACGTCGACATAAGGAGCGCGCTTGCGCACTTGGTCTTTGTCTTTTTGAGCCAAACAACCAGCAACCATGATCTGGCGCTCACGGCCTAACTCGATGCCCTTTTCTTTCCAAGGCTTGAGCCATCCAAGACTTCCGTACAACTTCTCGTCGGCGTTCTCACGAATGCAGCAGGTGTTGAGAACTACGAGATCGGCGTCGTCTTCGCTTTCGGCTCGTTCCATGCCGTCTTGCTCGAGCAACCCGGAGATGCGCTCGGAGTCATGAGCATTCATCTGGCACCCAAAGGTGCGCACAACATATTTACGAGTCACAGGCAGTCAAGTTTACCGCCACACATTTTGTGAATACGGCGAAATGGCAGCCCTGTCGGCGAATGTGTAGGGACACTCGCCGACAGGAAACCTTGTGACTGACTAGTCGAGATCGATTGGCTCGTCGTCTTTTTCAGTGAAAGCAGGAGCGTCGGCATCTGCACCAACACCCGCCTGCTGACGCACACGTTCGGCCATCTGCACCATGATTTCTGGATTTTCGAGCAAGAAATTCTTGGCGTTTTCGCGGCCTTGGCCCATTTGTTCACCGTCGTAGGTAAACCACGCACCAGACTTTTTGGCAATACCCATCTCAACCGCCATGTCGAGCACTGCACCTTCACGACTGATGCCTTTGCCGTACATGATGTCGAATTCGGCTTGGCGGAATGGTGGAGCAACCTTGTTCTTTACGACCTTGACGCGTGTGCGTGATCCAACGATCTCGACGCCGTCCTTGATTGATTCGATGCGACGAATGTCGAGACGAACCGACGAATAGAACTTGAGTGCACGGCCACCAGTTGTTGTTTCTGGTGAACCGAACATCACACCAATCTTTTCGCGCAACTGGTTGATGAAGATCAAAATTGTGTCGGACTTGTTGAGGTTGGCAGTGAGCTTGCGCAACGCCTGGCTCATGAGACGAGCCTGCAAACCCATGTGGCTGTCGCCCATCTCGCCTTCAATTTCGGCACGTGGTGTAAGTGCAGCTACCGAGTCGATCACGATGACATCGAGTGAGCCGGAGCGCACCAACATGTCGACAATCTCGAGTGCTTGTTCACCAGTGTCTGGCTGCGAGATCAGCAGGTTGTCGATATCGACACCAATTGCACTTGCATATACGGGATCCATTGCGTGTTCGGCATCGACATAGGCGCAGATGCCGCCATTGCGTTGGGCTTCGGCCACCACGTGCATTGCAAGCGTTGACTTACCCGATGACTCAGGGCCGAAGATTTCAACGACACGACCGCGCGGCAAACCGCCGACGCCAAGTGCAATGTCGAGTGGAAGTGCGCCAGTAGGAATAGACGCGATTTTCATGGAATCTTTTTCGCCCATGCGCATGATCGAGCCTTTGCCGAACTGCTTGTCGATCTGACCGAGAGCCATGTCGAGTGCCTTCATGCGGTCACTCACTGATTCGTTGGAATTGTTCTTTACTTCGTGGTGCTTGCTCTCTTTGCTAGCCATGATGGGCCTTCCTGTCTTTCTATTTGTGTGTTTTGAGTTATGGGCTGACTTGGCACCCTAAAGTTGGGGTGTTGCACTGTTTGATTTACTGGTGTGCTTGCGATGTGGAGATGAGTTTCCCGTTTGGGATGAGTTGACCTTACACACGAACAGGTGTTCGGTCAAGCATTCTCAAACCCATACTGGGCTTGGGTTTTAGATCTGCGCGTGCGCTGCAGCCTCGGCAAGTTCGGTCTCGTCGGGTGGATTCATCGTCAGATCAACAGCCAACCACACGGTGTAGCTCGTTGGGTATCCGCCGATACCAACGAGAAGCGCCACTCCAACAGTTGCGATCAACATCGGCCAAATCGGAATATCAGGATATGTAAGTACCACTCCAGCGCCCATAACACTGAGCAATGATCCACCAGTCAAGATGATGTTCATTGCTGCGGCACCGAGTTGAAAGCCTTCGAGGTTGCGCTGCCAATAAAAACCACATGTCTTGCAGCGATCCGAAGGCTTATACCAACCATTAAAAAATGCACCCTTGCCGCCACACAATGCGCAACGACGAATGATGCCTCGCGCAAGCTTGCGCACAAGACCAGTTTTGGTAATCGTCACGCGAGAAGTTCGTCGACGAATTCCTGAAACACGTCGGCGTAATGCAATGCATCTGCATCGGTATGCATGATCGAAACGAGCCACTGCTCGTCCAGACCAGGTGGCAATAACACGCCACGATTGATGCCGTGAATCCACTGGGCAAATGCCAAATCAAAATCGGTTGCTTTGTAGTCGCGATAGTTGCGAATTTGCTCTGGTGCCCACGTGACACAACCTTTGGCACCGAACTGCACTGCGTGCGCAGGAAGCGATGCCTCAGTAATGATGTCGTTGACTGCATTAACGAGCATTGAGTTGCGAGCAATGGTGAGTTGTGTTGTTTCAGGTGTGCAGATGTCTCGCAAAACAGCCAACGCTGCGGCCATGCACAATGGGTTGCCGTTGTATGTTCCGAGGTGCACAACTTTGCCTTCAGTGATCAAGTCCATGTATTCCTGCTTGCCACCAAATGCACCAAGTGGCAAGCCGCCACCGATTGATTTGGCCAGCGCTACCAAGTCTGGTTGCACCCCTACAAAACCCGATGCGCCACCCCAGCCGGCTGTGATGCCTGTTTTTACTTCGTCAAATACAAGGAGCGTGCCGTAGCGCTGAGTGATCTCGCGCACTTGTTTTAAGTAGCCATCTTGTGGCAAACAGATGCCGATGTTCTCCATTGCTGGCTCAACAATGAAGCACGCAACTTCGCGCGAAGCGAGTGCTCGCTCGAGTGCTGCAGCATCGTTGTATGGAATGACGATCGTGTCTTTGACAACGTTGCTCGAGATGCCCGCAGAAGATGGCACCGAATTTGGCGAATCGGCAGGACCTGCAAGGTGCAGTGGCGGCTTCATCGAAACCATCACTTCATCGTGATGACCGTGATATCCGCCCTCTACTTTGACGATCTTGTCGCGTCCTGTGGCAGCGCGAGCAACACGAATGGCGTCCATGGTCGACTCGGTGCCCGAGTTTGTAAATCTCCACATTGGAAGGCCATAGCGAGCAGCCAACAACTCGGCTACTTCGGCATTGGCCTCGCATGGGTTGACAAACAATGTGCCATTTGCGAGCTGTGCATTAATCGCTTTGAGCACTTCGGGATGACGGTGACCAACAAACAGAGCACCAAAGCCCATGTCATAGTCGGTGTATTGATTGCCGTCAACATCAAACATCTTTGGGCCATCGGCCGAACGGATGACTAACGGATATGGGTCATAAGCCTGAAAGCTAGAAGGAACTCCGAGTGGCAACACCTTGCGTGCGCGGGCATTGGCCTTTTGTGATCCAGCCGTTCGCTCGGCATACGTGGCCAATTCTCGTGTTGTTATCTCTTTGGCTTTGTCGGCTAAAGAGGCTCGCAGCGTGGAATCCATCGCTGACATGGTTATCAACTCCAATAATTTTGTCATCTTCAGCCTACACTGATTTGGTCATGGTGGGCGTAGCTCAGTTGGTTAGAGCGCCAGGTTGTGGTCCTGGAGGCCGGGGGTTCGAGACCCCTCGTCCACCCCATTTCTCTAGTAGTTAATGAGTGCGCGCAATTGAAAAATTGAGCGCATTTTCATTAATACCTTTATTTCACCTATGATCTCGGGGTCAGTAGTTGCCCCTCTAGCTCAGTTGGTTAGAGCAACGGACTCTTAATCCGCAGGTCCTCGGTTCGAATCCGAGGGGGGGCACTATTTCGGCGTGCACCGAATAACGCTCATCCAATCGGCTGAAATTTACTCTGCATGAGAACTCTCGCGAGAACTATTCTTATTACATGACCCATCTTCTTGATCAGGTAAGTCTTGTCTCGCAGAGAAAGACTCGACTTCTTGAAGTGATGCGATTGAACGATGTACCAGTCATCCTTACGGCCGATCCGATCAGCATTCTTTATGCCACAGGCGCACGCAATATGACGATCCACGGATTTACGGGGCCAGATCGATTTATGTTGCTTTTTCAAGATGGCTATACGGTCCTCTATGAATTTGCGGGTTGCGAGCATCTAGCTGCCGACCTTCCCGAAATTAACGAGATCCGACCTGCACCCGGAATCACTGCCAAGAAGACTTTGCTCTATGCAGACCAAGTCCAAGTATTTGCCAACGAACTATTCGCAGTCTGCTCAGAACGAATGGCTGACACTCAGCATCGAATCGCAGTCGAGAAACTTGAATTCCCAATGACGGATTCGCTTCGATCTAAGGGGTTCCATCTGATTGATGCTGGTCCGACAATCCAGATGTCAATGTCGATTAAACAACCTGATGAGCTTGAAGCAATTCGTCAAGCAATGCGCGTTGTGGAAAAAGCAACTACTGAACTTGAGAGCGCCATCACACCTGGCGCAACCGAAAATGAGGTTTGGGCTGCTTTCCACCGAGGGCTGATCGCATCAGGTGGAGAATATGTAGTTACTCGCCTGCTCCAAGCAGGTGAACGAACATTCCCATACTTTCTTGAGTCATCCGATCATCAACTTCAATCGGGTGACCTCGTGTGCTTTGATACCGATGCAATGAGCCTGCACAGCTACTCGATCGACTTCTCGCGGACATTCCTATGCGGTAACGATTCGCCAACACCACAGCAAAAAAACATCTACCGACTAGCACTAGAACAACTTGAGCACAACGCTTCTCATCTTGCCCCCGGCAAAAGTTTCGAAGAATTTGCTAGCAATGCATTTGAAGTACCAGAGCGCTACCGCAACTTCGGCTATTACCAACTTGCCCATGGACTCGGGTTAGCTGGTGGATACCCGAATGTTCCTCGTATAGGTGACGTGCCATATGGGCTACCTGGCGAAATGCTCCCCGGAATGGTGTTGTGCATCGAAAGTTACATCGGTGACCCAGAGACGCGACAGGGTGTGAAACTTGAAGACCAATACTTCATTCATGCAGATCATGTCGAGAGATTGAGCCGCTTCCCTCTTGATTCTCGACTGAGCCACACACTGTTGCGCAACTAACGAACTTGAGCAACTGTTATGCCGCTTGAAGCCGGGGGCCTTAGCAGGCGTTTCAACTTCGAATTTCAAATATTTTTGTTGCTTGGCTAGTTTGTTGCATGTGAGATTTAAGAACTACGTCATTGAGCCGCATGCCGATCTTGCAAACGCAAAACTTAAAGGTGCAAATCTTCAGGGTGCAAACTTGGAGGGAGCCGACCTCAGTGGCGCAGACCTCAGACGGGCCAATCTTGTTGGTGCAAACCTCGCAGACGCCAACCTTGTTGGTGCAAACCTCAAAGGGGCACAACTTTGGGGTGCAGAAATGTTGGGTGCCGATCTGCACCGAGCCAACCTGGATGGAGCAAATCTTGAAGGCTCAAGCCTGAGGAAAGCCAACCTTGATGGTGCAAATCTTGAAGGTGCAAATCTTGAAGGTGCAAACCTCACGGATGCAAATCTTGCGGGCTTCGACCTTTGGGGCGACAATCTGATCGGCGCAAAACTTTTCAACACCAACTTGGCGAACGCCATTCTCACTGGCGCAACAATGCCAGACGGAACAATCCACGACTAGCCAATGTAAATCGGTTTTTACATCGGTATTAGTTGCGCGTGAACGAACTCACCACTTCAACGTGCGGGGTGTTTGGAAACAGGTCGAGAACCGTGACCCCTTCACACGCGTAACCCGCATCGAGCAACAAGCGAATATCGCGGGCGCCTGCAACTGCATCGCAACTGACTAACACAATGCGCTTGGCCTCGGTCGCAACTATGGCATTAACGCCCATTGCGCCAAGTCCGTTGCGTGCAGGATCTGCAATCACGAGTCCGGCATCTTGCACACGCCACTGCTCGACTGCAATTTGCTCGATTGACACATCGTGATCATGCAAATTGCTGCGGGCATCCGAACATGCTGACGGATTTGACTCGACCAGCACTACCGGTATGTCGGTGTCGACAAGAGTCGCAGTAAACAGTCCGACGCCACCGTATGCATCGATGATCGGACCAAATTCGCCAGACAATGCCGCATCGCCTGCCGCATCATTAACAGCCGACACCAGCAACTCTGCAGCAACTTGAGAAGCCTGAAAAAATGAGGCCATTGAAACCTGCAGCGAAACGCCCTGCACGACTTCGTGCAGCATCGCTTTGCGACCCACCACTACATGCGATGGCAAACCAGTCACAGTCGCACCATGCACATCTTCGCCGTCTTCGTCGTGCAACCAAATGCCAACCTCGCCAGTTTCGACACCGCAGCGCAACGTGGCTTCTGTTGCCCCAGACACTCGCACATCGCCAATAAATTCATTGAGCAATGGGTGTGCGACAAGGCAAGAAGGAGTATCGATCACGTCGTGGGAGCCGCCGCGACGAAAACCCAGTCGACCGTCTGGAGTGACGGCCATGCGCAATGTGGTGCGCGAGGCAGTTGGAGGCACAAAGCCACCCGCAACGACTTCGAGTGTTTCGATCTTGCCATTGCGGCGTAATGCCTCGCGAACGATCGCCACTTTTGCTTCCATGTGTTGCGCAGCATCGAGGTGTTGCCACGAGCAACCACCGCAACCACGGGCCACATGCTCGCATGGTGGAGCAACGCGATGCGCCGATGGCTCAATAATGCTGGCGACTGTTCCCCGTGCGAAATCCTTTTTGGCTTGAGTGATTTGCACATCCACTAATTCGCCCGGCAATGCCCCCGGCACAAACACCACTCGCCCATCTGCAAGGTGCCCAAGCGCATCTCCGCCAGCGACCAACCGCTCAAAACGCACCTGTTCGTTATTCACTGCAACTCATGCTACGACCCAAATGCAAGCCAACTAGGATGAACTACGTGACGCTGCCAATTCAGATTGCGCCTTCTGTACTCCCAGTCGATTTTTCTAAACTCGGAGAAGCAATTATTGCTCTCGACGAAGCAGGTGTCGACCTCATTCAATGGGATGTGATGGACGGACAGTTTGTACCAAATCTCACGTTTGGTCCCGACATCATTGCCTCAACACGATCGCTCACAAAGTTGCCGTTTGAGGCACACCTCATGGTGCTAACGCCAGATGTGATGGCCAAGCGCTATGTAGAAGCTGGATGCCAACGACTGATCGTGCACGCCG
>JBJOEQ010000083.1:0-5430 GCA_046049195.1 Actinomycetota bacterium
CAGTTCTTGCACTTACTCATCCAGAGCTATTCACATCTGAACGCATGGGTATAACGGTCGAAACAACGGGCACACATACGTTGGGGATGACTCTGGCTGACACAAGGCCGTGGGAAGATCATTCAAGCTCGGTCATTGAAGTCATGCAAACAATAAAGGCAAACGAGGCACGCCAGATCATTATCGACTCATTCAAGAGTCAGAGCAATTAACTATTTTTGTTTTGGTCTAAAGGCTGTTAACCCGCCGCCGACTTCTAGGTGTGCTCCACCAATTAAGTCGACGCAGTAGGGAACTGCGGGCATTACTGCAACCAAGCATTCGGCAATCGAACTTGGTTTTCCGGGCAGATTGATAATCAGTGAAGAGCCTCGGATGCCTGCTGTTTGTCGCGACAAGATTGCTGTTGGCACTACTAGCAAACTCACCTGACGCATCAGTTCTCCGAAGCCCGGCATCATTTTGGTACAAACAGCCTCGGTCGCTTCTGGTGTGATGTCACGCAGCGCTGGGCCAGTGCCACCCGTGGTCACAATGAGACAACAGTTCTCGGTGTCGGCAAGTTCGATCAGTGCGCCCGACACTGCAGCAACTTCGTCGGGCACCACACGACTTACTGCAACCCATTCATTGGTCAGGTGTGTGTTCAAGAAATCTTTGATTGCTGGACCACCCAAGTCTTCATAAACACCTGCAGATGCGCGATCCGAAACGGTGACGATGCCAATTTTGGCAATGTGGTTATTCATTACGGGTGAACCTACCACTGCAACAAACGAGTGTCGCCCTTGCCTTTTGGATTCGTGATGCGTATCCACAGCGACTTGCGTATTTGTGAGAGCCCGTAACGGAAGCCCACACGGTGAAAGGCAGCGCGTGAAACGATGGTCAGTCGCTCGGTGGTCTCGCGCAAGTTGTTGAGTAACGCTTGTTGGATCGGGTTGAAAACCAGTGAAGTAGTGGGCGCTGAGAAGTTGTGGCGCTCGAACCCGAACCATTCGTAGTCTTCGTGGTACGTGTCGGCAATGAGATCGGCTGTTTCTTTGTCAAATATCTGGTCGGCCTTGATGCCGAGTCCGCTATTGAGGCGTTGCAACTTGATTGTGGTGCCTGCGCGAGCGTTAATGGCGTCAGCGAGTGTCTGCATTTCGCCAGGGCGATCGATGTAAATGCGGTGGTGGTACTCGAGCTGGTTGGCGTACAACGTATTGAATTGAGGTTTAAAGTGATCGTCGATTGCAAAAGCGCCACGATCATGATGAATTGCACGAGCAAACTTCTTAAATGTTGCTGCTACATCAACATGTCCGTCAACCATCACATCGCCGCACATATCGAGAATCGATTGGGGGGTGCCCGGAGCATGCAAGAAAACACGATTTTCCCACGACGAATATGCACGCTTGATTGGGTCACGAAGGGCGGCAACTCGCATCCACTCTGACGACTCAATTACCTCCCATTGCTTTTTGCGCGGCAAGTCAAAAAGGCGGGTCAGACCATGCACACGATAATTATGAATGGTTTGTTCTTGAGAGATGTTTGGCGTAATGATTTCTAGTGCGGCCTTGGCGTTATATGCACCTTCGGCTTGCGAGATGAGCAACTTGATTGTGCTGCAAGCCACCTTGGTGGTGGGCACGTACAAGACTTTGATGCGCGGTGCAACCAACGAGTAATTAATCAAATCGGGAAGATTTGGTTGCGCCAAGAAATCCATTAAGCAATTTTACTCGTTTTCTACGCGTTTGTCTGAGTCTTCAAGCGTTCAGTGTGCGCTATTGATGCGGTCAATCACCAATCGGTGTACAGCATTGACGGCGTCATCAATCGACTCGCCGGTAATGCCAACAGTGAGATCAGGAGACTTAGGTGCTTCATAAGGTGCATCTACGCCAGTGAGGCCGCTCATTTCGCCTGCGCGCACCTTGGCATACAAGCCTTTCGGGTCACGGCGCTCGCATTCTTCAACTGCGGTTGATACATACACCTCAAGAAATGTGAGGTGATCTACTTCATGGATTCGTCGGGCTCGGGAGCGACTGTCGCGAAACGGGCTGATGATCGGGACAAGAGTGACTGCACCGGCATCTGCAAACAGACGTGCAACTTCGGCAATACGGCGCACATTTTCCCAGCGCTCATGATCGCTAAATCCCAAATCGCTATTGAGTCCATGGCGCACATTGTCGGCATCGAGCACATAGTTGTACACGCCACCACTAGTAAGCCTGTCAGCAAGAGCATGCGCAATTGTTGACTTGCCCGATCCGGATAACCCGGTGAGCCAAACGGTCATGCCGTGCAGATGGTGTGCTGCCCATCTTTCGTTACGTCCGACTGTTGGTTCGTGCCAAATTGCCTGGTTCATAACGACTCCTATCTAGTGGTTCGTATTATTGACCTTGACCTGTGCAACCTTATGTTCGAGGCGACAGCAACATGCCTGCGCCCGCTGTTTGTCCTGTCGCTTCGTCAACAATGATAAAACATCCTGTAGAACGATTTTGATGGTAGTCGTCAAACATCAGTGGCGCAGTGGTGTGCAACGTAACACGACCGATTTCGTTCATTTGCAACTCAGAGACCCCAGTTTCGCGATGCAGGGTTGAAATATTGAGGCGATACAGCACATTGGTGATCTTGGCTCGTGCCGAATTGGTGGTGTGCTTGATTGAATAAATCTTGTCCTGCTGTAGAGGCGATGCATCGTCCATCCAGCAAAGCATTGCTTCGAGTTCTTGCGACACGCGTGGACGGTTGTTTGGCCTGCAAATCATGTCGCCGCGGGTGATCGATAAATCATCGGCAAGCAGCAGCGTCACAGCATCGCCGGGCTCTGCTTTTTCTACTGGTCCGAGAGGCGAGTCGATTCCCGTGATGGTGGTTGTAAGGCCAGATGGCAGAACCATCACGTCGTCTCCAACGCGCAAGACTCCACCTGCAACACGGCCAGCAAAGCCGCGATAGTCGGGGAAGTCGCTGCGTTGCGGGCGAATCACAAACTGCACGGGGAAGCGTGTGTCAATGCGGTTGTCATCGCTCGCCGTGTACACGCTCTCAAGGTGATGCAACAATGTTGAGCCATCAAACCACGGCATGTTGGCAGAGCGAGCTACGACATTGTCGCCGGCGAGTGCGCTAATTGGCAAAAAGGTGACGTCTTGTAAATCAAGACGTGATGCGAACTCTTCAAACTCTTGGCGAATGCGATCAAACACTGCTTGGTCGTAGCCAACGAGGTCCATCTTGTTGACACAGATCACCAAGTGCGGCACACCAAGGAGCGACACGAGCAAGCTGTGGCGCCGGGTTTGCTCGATCACGCCTGTGCGAGCGTCGATCAGCACAATTGCCAAGTCAACGTTGGACGCACCGGTGATCATGTTGCGCGTGTACTGAATGTGGCCTGGGCAGTCGGCGATAATAAACGAACGCTTTGGTGTTGCAAAGTATCGGTATGCGACGTCGATAGTGATGCCTTGCTCACGCTCGGCACGCAGGCCGTCGGTAAGCAACGACAAGTCGACATAATCATCGCCTCGGCGCTTGCTCACTGCTTCGATGTGTTCGAGTTGGTCTTCAAAGATGCTCTTTGAGTCGTACAACAACCGACCAATCAGCGTTGACTTACCGTCGTCTACCGAACCGACAGTGGCAAAGCGCAGTCTTTCCATTATTTGTTTGCCTCGGCGATCATTAGAAGTAGCCCGTTCGTTTGCGGTCTTCCATGCCAGCTTCCGACATGCGGTCATCTGCTCGCGTTGCACCGCGCTCGGTAACTCGCGCTACTGAAGTTTCAGCGATGATGTCTTCAACAGTTGTGGCAACCGACTCGATGGCGGCAGTGCATGTGGCGTCGCCAACAGTGCGAAAGCGCACCATTTCTTCGACCACGGTTTCGTTTGCTTCCGGTTGCAAAAATGGAGTGACTGCCATCCACATGTTGTCGCGACGAAAGACTGGTCGACGATGTGCGTAGTAGATGCTCGGCAAGTCGATGTTGTATTCGGCAATGAACGACCAAATATCGAGCTCGGTCCAGTTGGAGATAGGGAAGATGCGGAAGTGTTCGCCTTGGCGATGACGACCGTTGTAGATACCCCACAACTCTGGGCGCTGATTTTTTGGATCCCATTGACCAAAAGAATCACGATGCGAATACACGCGCTCTTTTGCCCGCGCTCGTTCTTCATCGCGACGAGCGCCACCAAACACAGCATCAAATTTGTGTTCGGCAATCGAGTCGAGCAGCGTCACGGTCTGCAAAGGGTTGCGACTTGCACGTGGTCCGGTCACATCGGCAATGCGACCAGAGTCGATAGATGCCTGAACAGACCCAACTATGAGTTGCACACCCATGTCGGCAACACAGCGATCCCGAAACTCGATCACTTCTGCAAAGTTGTGGCCGGTATCAATATGCATGACAGGGAAAGGAATGCGGGCGGGGGCAAAGGCACGTACTGCTAAATGCAGCATCACGACCGAGTCTTTACCCCCCGAAAACAGCAGAACTGGGCGCTCAAACTCGGCAGCCACCTCTCGAATGATCGTGACCGACTCATCAATCAGGCCACTCAGAGACGTCTTCATGAAATATGAGGTTAGTTCACAAGGCCAATGTTTCAGGCTCGTGAACCCCTGCAAACCCCCGTGAATAACCAAATTTGTCTTTACGTACCGTCAAGTAGATAGGCGGTGGCGTGTTATTGTCTCTGTCGTGCCGTTTGGCGCGGAGCAACAAAACTGACATATGCATCATGCATAAGGGGAGAGCACAACAGATGAGGAAAAATCACATTAAGGGTTTTGCCCTTGCTACAGCAGCAGTCTTCGGACTTCTTGCTTGTGGTGGGAGCGATGCGGCCACTGATACAACAATGGCAGAAACAGTTACTACTGAAGCAGGAGCTGACTACAGCATGCTCAAAGCCGCTGTTGTCTACATCGGCGTTCCAGACGACAAAGGTTGGACATACCAACACGAACAAGGCATCCTTTCTCTCGAATCCGAACTTGGCATTGAAGTCAAGCGTGTAGAGAATGTTCCTGAAGGCGATGAAGCCGAAGCAATCATGGAAGGCCTCGCAGCCGAAGGTTACAACTTGATTTTCGCAACTTCATTTGGTTACGGAACTCCAATGGCACGCGTTGCTGCGAACAACCCAGACGGTTGCTTCCAGTGGGCAACAGGCGCCAAGTTCCTCCTCACCGCAGAGATGGGTGGAGAGTACGCAACATTCGGTGACATTCCAGCAAACTTGGGCACGTACTTTGGTGCTGCTGAAGAAGCTCGTTACTTGAGTGGTATCGCAGCAGGCGCAGCAAGCCCAACCGGCAAGCTCGGTTATGTTGCAGCGTTCCCAATTCCAGAAGTTATTCGCGGAATCAACGCATTTACACTTGGCGCGCAGTCTGTTAACCCAG
>JBJOEQ010000084.1:0-3321 GCA_046049195.1 Actinomycetota bacterium
CGGCACCAAATGTGGCCAAAGAAATGCACGTTGGGCACTTGCGTTCAACAGTGATCGGTGACGCAATTGTGCGCATGCTCGAGTTTGTTGGTCACAAAGTTATTCGCGAAAACCATATTGGCGACTGGGGCACGCCATTTGGCATGTTGATCGAGCATCTGATTGATCTTGGTGAAACTGAAGCAGCCAATGAACTTTCAGTAGGTGATCTGGATTCGTTTTACAAACAGGCTCGCGCCAAGTTTGATGCGAATGACGAATTTAAAGAACGTGCTCGTGCTCGTGTGGTGTTGTTGCAGGGTGGCGACGTCGAGACATTGCGCATGTGGAAGTTATTGGTGGGCGAGAGCACTCGCTATTTCGATCGCGTATACAGATCACTTGATGTCTTGCTCACCGCCGATGACATCATGGGTGAGAGCGCTTACAACCACTTGTTAGCCCAAGTGGTCGAACGGCTTGACGCAGCAAAGATGCTCGAGACGAGTGACGGCGCAGAAGTTGTGTTTGTTGATGGATTCGTCAATCGCGACAACGAGCCATTGCCGCTCATCATTCGTAAGACAGATGGTGGCTACAACTACGCGACAAGCGATTTGGCATGCGTGATTGATCGTGTTGAACGACTTGGTGCAACGGTTATTTTGTATATCGTTGGCGCACCACAAGCCCAACATCTCGAGATGGTTGGTGTCGTCTCACGCAAGGCCGGATGGGTCCCGGTTTCAACACAGATGGTGCACGTTGCATTTGGAAACGTGCTTGGCAGTGATCGCAAGATTTTAAAGAGTCGTAGTGGAGAAGTTGTCAAACTTGATGCACTCTTGACAGAAGCTGTTGAGCGCGCAAAAGATGCAGTGCGCGCAAAGAACCCTGATTGGTCAGATGCTCAACACAGTGCAATTGCCAAGCAGGTGGGCATCGGCGCGATTAAATACGCCGACTTGTCGACGGATCGGATCAAGGATTACGTGTTTGATTGGGAGCGCATGCTCTCGTTTGATGGCAACACGTCGCCGTATTTGCAGTATGCACATGCTCGAATCTGCAGTATCTTCCGCAAGGCTGGCGTAGATCGCGCGAGCGTTCGGGGCGTAACACCGCTTGTTAAACACGAAGCCGAGCGCGCACTCGTGCTGCGGTTGTTGCAGTTTGACACTGCGGTGTGGGACACGCTCGACAAATACAGCCCGCACAGGTTGTGCACCTATTTGTATGATTTGGCCAGTGAATTCAGCGCCTTTTACGAGCATTGCCCAGTGATGCGCGCTTCCAATGACGAGCAGCGCACGAGCCGCCTTGCATTGTGCGACTTTACGGCACGCGTAATGTCGCAAGGTCTTGCGTTGTTGGGCATCGAGACACCGGAGCAGATGTGACCGCAATTGCCGAGCACTTGTTGCCAGATAATGCTGTCATTGCTCCCGATGGTCAGATGAGTATTGGTGGGCGCATGCTGTCCGATGTTGCTGCCGAGTTTGGCACGCCAGTGTTTGTGTATGACGAAGAGCATTTGCGTGCTCGTTGCCGTGAAGCCGTAGCAGCATTTGGGCGCGAACGAGTGGTGTACGCAACGAAGGCGTTTTTGTGTACTGCAATGGCGCGCCTTGCACACGAAGAAGGTTTGTTGCTCGATGTAGCCACAGGTGGCGAGTTGTTTGTGGCACTCAATGCCGGTGTATCAGCCAGTCACTGTGTGATGCACGGCAATAACAAGAGTGAAGACGAATTACGTGCTGCTATTGAAGCAGGGGTTCGACACATCGTTGTAGACAATTTTGACGAACTGGATCGTTTGGATGCGTTGCATGCTCAAGGCCTGCCAGCACCGCGTGTGCAGTTGCGTGTAACGCCCGGCGTGTACGTGCATACGCACGAGTTTGTGTCGACAGGGCAAGACGACTCGAAGTTTGGTTTCAATCTTGGCAATGGAGATGCTCGCAAGGCTGCGCAACGCGCACGTGGTTCTTCGTCGGTGCAACTTGTGGGCGTTCATTGCCACATCGGGTCAAATGTGTTTGCTGCCGAAAACTTTACGCTGGCTGCAAAAATAATGGTTGACCTTGCAAATGAACTTGCCGTAGACGAGGTCACTCTTGGTGGTGGCCTTGGCGTCGCATACGTTGCATCCGAACATGCACCAACGATTACCGAGTGGGCTGGTCACTTGCACAGCGCAACGGCTCATCTCAACAAAGGCATCAAGGTGTTTGTCGAACCAGGCAGGTCAATCGTTGCATCCGCTGCTGTCACGTTGTATTCGGTTGGCACTATTAAGAACATTCCTGGTGTGCGCACGTACGTTGCAGTCGATGGTGGCATGAGCGACAATCCACGACCCGTGTTGTACGGCAGCGGTTACGAAGCATTTTTGCCAGCACGAGCCAATGCCGATCGCACTGAAGTTGTGCGACTTGTTGGCAAGCATTGCGAGAGCGGCGATGTGTTGATCAATGAGGCACTTGTGCCTTCCGGCCTTGCTATCGGTGACGTGCTCGCGACTCCGGTAACAGGTGCATATGGACATTCGATGGGCTCCAACTACAACAAAGTGACTCGGCCGCCAGTGGTTTTTGTGAGCAATGGCAAAGCCCGTCTTGTTGTGCGCCGTGAAACCAATGAGGATCTGACCAGGCTCGATATTCGCTAGAAATCAGGGCCATAGAGCCAATAGCGTGAAGGAATGGCTGCAATTCAAGTTCGCATCGGAGTAATTGGCCATGGCACGGTTGGTGCCGCGTTTGTCCGGCTCGTGAAGCAACAAGCTTCAGCAATTGCCGCCCGCAGTGGCGTGCAACTCGTGATTGCGCGCGTAGCGGTTCGCAACATTGACGCGCACAAAAATTCGCTGGCTGCCGATGTGCTGACAACCGATGCAGAGTTTGTAGTCAACGACCCAACAGTCGACCTCGTTGTCGAAGTAATGGGTGGCATCGACCAAGCCCGCGGCCTGATCTTGAAGGCTCTAGCAAGTGGCAAGCCTGTAGTCACTGCCAACAAGGCGTTGATCGCGACTCATGGTGCAGAGTTGTTTGCGGCAGCCGACAATGCAGGCATCGACTTGTTGTTTGAGGCTGCAGTGTGTGGCGGTATTCCACTTATTCGTCCATTGCGCGAAAGTTTGCGCGGCGAGCCAATCAGGCGAGTGCTCGGCATCGTTAATGGAACAACAAATTACATTCTCACCAAGATGAGCGAAGACGGCGCGAGTTATGAAGACGCACTGGCTGGCGCACAACAACTTGGTTATGCAGAAAGTGACCCGACAGCCGATGTCGAGGGCCTAGATGCTGCTGCAAAAATTTCGATCATCGCGAGTAT
>JBJOEQ010000085.1:0-2743 GCA_046049195.1 Actinomycetota bacterium
AGCGACAGATCCGCGACTCAAAGCGATCGATTTGCAATATCACGATATGCGAATTGAAAAATGTCTGGCGTTGCGTGCGGGGCTGGATGTGTTGTGTTTGCCTCAAGACGTGATGTGGTCGATGGTGCATCCGCCAAGTAGTACCCGCGCGTACTTTCGTGGAACTGTGTTGCAACGTTGGCCCAGCGATGTGGTTGCAGCCAATTGGGACAGCGTGGTTTTTGACATTCCCAATCAGGGTCTGAAGCGAATTCCAATGCCGGAACCTTTGCGCGGCACTCGTGAACTTGTGGGGGATTTGTTGAAAAGTTCTCAGAATCCAGTTGATTTGATTGCCAAGTTGGGAGACGGGTTTTAACTTCTATTGGGCTGGCAGTTGGTTGTGTTTTTGGCTATGGTTCACCCATGGCCGAGCAAATAAAGAAATCTGCATCATCAAGAAAAGCGACAGAATCGGCAAGCCGGTCTGATGCCACTGCGAATAAAGATACGAAGAACATCACGGCAGACCTCGACAGTTTGCTGGATGAGATTGATGAAGTGCTCGAATCCAATGCGGAAGAGTTTGTGAAGAGTTATGTGCAAAAAGGTGGGCAGTAGCCCTAACCTACAGTTGTATGTCGATGCCGATGTTTTCCTTTGAGCAGGATCCCGGTGCAAATTTTGGTGAACTGCTGAAGCGAGTGGGGTTGTCACCGTTTGGAGATTCGCTTCCTGTAAACGAAATTCTCGTACCGCATGCCACTACATGTGTTGCTCTGCGATGTGCCAACGGTGTGGTGATGGCCGGCGATAGACGAGCCACATCCGGAAACTTGATTAGTCACCGAGAGATGGAAAAAGTTGTGCAAGCCGACCAGTTCAGCGGTGTTGCAATTGCAGGCGCTGCAGGGCCGGCCATGGAGATGGTCAAATTGTTTCAGTTGCAAATTGAGCATTACGAAAAGGTTGAGGGTCAATCGCTTTCTCTGGAAGGCAAAGCAAACCAATTGTCGATGTTTGTGCGGAGTAATTTGCCTGCTGCGATGCAGGGTTTTATGGTCGTTCCAATTTTTGCTGGCTTCGACACCCTTCTCAATCACGGACGTTTGTGGAACTATGACGCCACTGGTGGTCGGTACGAGGAGCATGATTTTGTCGCAACCGGCTCTGGCATGTTGCACGCAGGGACAGTGTTGCGAATGGGTTGGAAACGCGACATGACAGTTGATGAAGGTGTGGTGTTGACAGCACGCGCCCTGTGGGAGGCGTCTGTTGCAGATTCTGCCACGGGTGGTCCTGACGCATTGCGGGGGATCTATCCGGTTATTGCCTCGATCACTAGCGATGGGTTCGCACGCATAGATGATGCACGTCTGAAGAACACATATGACGAAATCGCGAAAGGTGTTGGCCAGCAATGAGCATGCCGTTTTATGTAGCACCCGAGCAGATGATGAAAGATCGCGCTGACTATGCGCGTAAGGGGATAGCCCGTGGACGTGCACTCATTGCTTTGCAATACATCGATGGCATTGCTCTGATTGCCGAAAATCCATCCAATACGCTGCGCAAAATTAGCGAAATTTATGATCGCATTGCTTTTGCAGGTGTTGGCAAATACAACGAGTTTGATCAGTTGCGAGTCGCGGGTGTGCGGGCTGCCGACCTCAAGGGTTACCAGTTCTCGCGCCTAGATGTTGACGCCCGTGGTCTTGCAAATCAGTATGCACAGATACTCGGGCAGACGTTTACACACGAGATGAAGCCGCTTGAAGTTGAAATTCTCGTTGCAGAAGTTGGCCTCACACAAGAGCAAGATCAGCTGTTTCACATCATGTACGACGGCACAGTCATTGACGAGAAACAATTTACGGTTTTGGGTGGCGACATGGAAGCGATTCGCACTCGATTAGTAGAGCGCTTCGTACCTCAATCCAGCCTGCAGGACGCCGTCAAGTTTGCGCATCAAGCCTTAAGCCTCAATGACCAGCAGATTGAGTCGTCAGAACTTGAAGTTGCAGTGCTAGTGCGAAACAACTCTCGTCGATGCTTCAGTCGATTGAGCGAAACAACCATTATTCAATATCTGGCTTAATCTGCTGGTGACATGGACAAACGCATCTTCGGAATAGAAACCGAATATGGGGTTACATGTACATTGCGGGGCCAACGACGCCTGAGCCCGGACGAGGTTGCTCGATACCTCTTTCGGCGAGTTGTTTCATGGGGTAGAAGTTCAAACGTTTTTCTGGAAAATGGCGCGCGCCTCTATCTCGATGTTGGCTCGCACCCAGAATACGCAACCCCCGAATGTGATTCGATATACGACTGCACCGTGCACGATAAGGCAGGAGAACGAAAACTAGAGGACTTACTCATAGGTGCCGAGCAACGACTGCGCGAAGAAGGTATTCGAGGCACAATTTACCTTTTTAAGAACAACACAGACTCGGCAGGAAATTCGTACGGTTGTCATGAGAATTATCTCACTCGTAGGAGCGATGAGACAGACAAATACCAACAAGATCTGATTCCATTTTTAGTGTCTCGCCAGATATTCACGGGTGCCGGCCAAGTGTTGCAGACCGCTCGCGGACCAATTTTTAGTATCGCTCAGCGAGCAGAGCACATTTGGGAATCAATGAGTTCTGCAACGACACGCAGTCGCCCGATCATAAATACACGAGATGAGCCTCACGCCGATGCGGAGAAGTATCGCCGATTGCATGTGATTGTTGGTGACTCGAACATGAGTGAGTAC
>JBJOEQ010000086.1:0-8960 GCA_046049195.1 Actinomycetota bacterium
GATGCGGCTGCCCAAGCGTTTTCCGATGGCAAAGTTCCAATCAATAGTGCCGAAGGTTTCATTCGTCAGATTCTTGGTTGGCGCGAATACATCTGGAATTGTTATTGGCGTTGGATGCCCGACTACGCGCAACGTAATCATCTTCAAGCGCACCGTCCATTGCCCCCATTGTTCAAAAACCCAAAAAAGACACAAATGAAATGCATGAGCACAGTGCTCAATGGCGTCAACGAGCATTCATATTCACATCACATCGAAAGACTCATGGTGCTCGGCAACTTTGCCCTCATCACCGGCACCAACCCCCAACAGTTCACCGAGTGGATGTGGAATAGTTTCATCGACGCAGCCGAGTGGGTCATGGTGCCCAACGTGATTGGTATGTCGCTCTATGCCGATGGCGGAATGTTGGCCACCAAGCCCTATGCCAGCGGTGGTGCGTATATCGACCGTATGAGCAACCATTGCAAAGGCTGTGCGTACGACCGCAAAAAGCGCACGGGTGACGACGCCTGCCCGTTCACGGTGTTGTATTGGGATTTCATGATGCGCCACCAGGACACCTTTGTAAAGAACCCGCGCATCGCTCGCCAGGTGCGCGCCGCGCAACAACTCTCCGACATCGACGCAGTGCAACAAACAGCGCAAACAATTTTGCAACGCCTCGACGCCGGCCAGGTCTAGCTACTCGGCCCTCACAACTTCAGTCTGCACGTTGCTCATTGCATATTCGCTGAAATAATTGCCATGCGTTCTTGCTAACATGGCTTCTGATTGCGAAGTGAGTCTCACTACCTCAACATCTTGTGGTTCCGCATTTTGCCTATCTAATTCTGCCAAACGATCTAATGACGGCCAAAAATCTTCATCACAAAAACGGTCAATACCGATCAGCTTTCCTGTTGAGCGACGAAATTGAACAATCACAATCATGATTTCACCTTACCTTTCTCTCAATTTCGATTACCAGGGAATTAATGGTGATGAGCCCCTGAAACAATTCCGCTGTGTTATTCAAAACTCCGACTTCACTCAACTCAATTCTCCGTCCAAGCTCGACAAGGTTTCTGTACGAGTTCAGCAGCAGGTTACGCACAACAGGGCTATAGGTGTCAACTACTGGTTCTCCGCCGTATCGCACATCTCGACTGACTAAGCGTGCAAGAGATTCCATCGACCTTGCCCATTCATGCTGCAAAGGAGTCCGAATCTGAATCTCGCCTAAATAGAGACCATGGCGAACCTCTACGTGAACAGCGCGATATCCAAAACTTGGAAATTCTCTTCGGTCAATAATCTTGATCGCATAATTTCCAAATAGCGCCACAGAGCGCAAAACTGAGTCGTTTTGCAGGCTCAATCCATCATTGACGACAATTCGTGCGCCAACGACATCCCTCAAACTGCTCAGTCGAAGCGTTGTGCGCAAGAGTTTTGTTCTGATGGTCTCAAGATTCTTCAACCTCAAACTCACGCCAAAATCATCATTGCCAAATTCGAGGATCAACCTATTGGATATTTCATTACCCAATTCAGCCCATTGAGAACGGAGATAGCTAAACACCGACCGATCTACATCATTTAGCTCACCAAACTTTATTGCCTCACCAAGTCGGTCGATCCGGGATCGGGATAATTCCATGCACGGATGTGTGCATGACCTCCCCCCTTAGTGCAGAAGTATTTCTATGCCCTTTAGATGCTTGACAACTAGAGCACGACCTGTGTAACACTGCGCCCCATGAACGAACCAACCACAAAGCAAGATCTCAATAACCAAGTAGCCCTTATCGTCACCAGATTTATCAAAGTCGAAAGCGGTCTCACAAACCTTGGCATTGTTATGGATTCCAATTCCTACAAGGTCGAAAGCAAATTCACAATTCTTCAAATCGAAATGGATACGCAATTCATAAAACTTCGCTCTGAAATTGCCTCGCAATTCGCAGAAGTATTCGCCCTTATCAAGAAAGGGCAGAGTTAGTCTCCGGGCGCGTTCAGCACCCGACGACCACTCAAGTCTTATACTTAACTAATTAGTAAATTGCGGTCAGCGTGACAGCAATTGTCGCAACAGTAATGCCCAAGGCGTAGATCTGGTAGATCATCCAAGGCTGCTTTGAACCATTCTTGCCCGATGCTGTGGCTGCTTCTTCTGCACTCATGTCTTTCACTGAATTCTCAGCTGTCTTCAATCCGTTGCTGGTGAAGATCCACGCTGTAACTGAAGTGATTACGGCCGAAAATGCAACCAGTCGCTTGATGCTGTCGTTTGCATTCGCAACATCACCAAACACAATGATTGCAATGAGAGCAATCGATGCGATTTCGTATGCGACTGAAATTCCCATATTCAAACGCCCAAGTGCTGCTGACCTATTTTTTGCTTCTTCCATATGTATTTCCCCTTTTGTTGTAGTTGTTGTTTATTGATCTCGCTAATTAGGCGACCTTGGTCATGTGGCGCTGCATGACAGTTCCTGCTGTCGCAAACTTTGCACCTTCAAGGAATTTGGTCATCCACTCGCCACTTGTGGAAACTTTTGCACGTTGTGTATCAATTGCTTCGGCGTTTGGATAACCACTTATCATGGCAATTCCACCGAGCACACCCAAGAGTGAGTGCACGATGTTCACGTCGACACCGGTCATCTTGGTGTGCATTTCAGCAAACTCATTAGCCCACTTCAACGTGCCCATCCAGTCAGCACCTTGTGCCAGCTGAAACTGAGTTGTCTGGACAATCGTCCCCACAGGGATTGCATTGCCCAAGGATCCACCACGGATGTAGTTCAAAATGGTGTCAGGCTCCGCAGATGCCATGTGTTCGCGCATCTTGCGATTGACTTCCCACCAGCCTTTAGCAGCCATCAGTCTTGTCGTTGCTGCGGAACGAGCTGCCAATGATTCGTAGCCCACGCTAAACACCACTGTTCCTATGACGAATCCGTTTCCACCAACCCACACGTTCATAGGCACATCGTTTGCTTTGCATATGTCAGAAATTTCTTTCAACATCGGCATGATTGTCGGCAAATCACCATCTGTCTGAACTGTCCTATTAAATAACAACATCAACTACCCCCATTGGTTGCTTGATGGCACATATGTACCTGAAATGCACCGTAGCACAATCCCAGCATCATAAATTCGGCAAGATTGTCTCTTGCATGCACTGGGGTACTTCTGTACCCTCAGCACATGACCACTTCACCACAAGAGCAATTCGTTCTAGAACTTTTCAAATCACTTGATCGCCTCGAGCCATTTTTCGACTTTTTGACAGACGATGTAATCTGCGTCGACGAGATCTCTAAGAAGTGGATGCGCGGAAAACAAGCTGCAATTGAAACATGGACGCCAATCCTTGCCGCAATGGAGTCATGCAAATCCACAATGTCTGATATCCACGTAGACATGGCTGGCGATCTCTCTATTGTCACCGGCATGCTCAATCAGACCTACGTGTTTGATGGCCAGCAAGTCACAATCAATGCCCCAACCACATTCATCCTGCGCAAAGAACAAGGTGTCTTGAAGGCCTATCTTCTGCATACAGTTCCATTTCCAGAAGGCTGAGAAATCCTAAAATTTCCATTGAATAGATTCAGCCTGTTTCATTTTGTTAAGTAGGGCGTGTAGTCGAGAGTCTGCCACCCACACTTGTCATACAGAGCTTTACCGGCAGAGCTCGATGTCAGAAGTAATTTCTCGGCGCCAAAACCTTTATACCTTTTCATAACATGGCGAAGTAGTTGCTCGCCATAGCCGTGCTTCTGGTGCGCTATTGGCGTAGCCATGTTCCAGATTCCAATATGCCCTTCATACTCAATAGCCATTACCGCTGAGACTATTTCGCCGTCTTTGAACAATCCATAGGTAGCAGCAAGTGGACTAGCGAAGAGAATTCTTGCCATGAGATCTATGACGGCATCCCCAAGTCCAAACGATTCTTTATAGATCAGCTTTAAAACATCAAGACTGGATGCGTCAAGAAGCTTCACTGATAAGCCATCACGCAATCCAAAATCATCCTGTGAGTCATCAGACATCCAGATCATGAAAGGAGTTGTCCCGCGCAAAATATAACCGGCATCTTGCAGCACCTTGGTGTGCTCAAGCCCGCTACCAACGAGATTAATTTGCACGGGAATCTTGTGTTTTTCAAGAATGGCATCCACCTCGGTCAAGGCTTGGGGACGGGCGGTATGAATGAATACCCGATTAAACAGTGCATAAGGCCACTCAGTGAAGCGAATCAGCCAACCGTCGCCATCTTCAACAACTCGATTTTCTATCGCGTTGAAGAGTAATTGGAAGCCATCCAGGAACTGTTTAAAAAAAGCTATTCGATCTTCTTGCGATGCAATCACATTGGTACATTATCGCGAATCTTTCCCTTGACATACCACTACTGGGTCAATATGATCACCCACAACATCATTCACGAAAGAGCGGTAATCAAATGGCACAAGTGCTTGCAACAACATATTGGAATGTGGCTCTCGGAAAAGACCTTGAGTTTATTGAAGCCAATAAACGAGCCAAAAAGATCCACATGCGTCTTGGTGCATCAAACGCGATGCTTCAACGAGTGAGTGTCGGAGTCAATTCTGGACAATACATCTACAACATGGTGTTCGAGTCCGGTGCTGCGTACGGAAAATTCATGGATACGGTCTCAACCGACAGCGAATGGATTGCTCTTTGGGCCGAAGGCGTTGCGAAGCAAATGGCAACACCGACGGGCAATCGCCTCTCGACGTTAATTGAAATCTAATTTAGGCAACAAAGATTCGTATTGCGTCTAAGGTGATCCCAATGAAGGTCACTCAGTTATGGAGTTATCCAGTGAAGTCGATGATCGGATCTACCACCGATTCGGTTTCTCTATCAACACTGGGCATTGTTGGTGACCGTCACTGGGCAATACGCGATGTTGAACGCGGCGGAATTCGTGGCGCGAAGAAAATCCCCCTGCTCATGCAGTGTGCTGCACGCCCAGCCAGCGATGGTTCTGCCCACGTCATAATCACATTGCCAAACGGACAAGAAGTCAGCAGCCAAGATGCAAATGTTGATGAGATCTTGAGCTCAACGTTTGAGCGTCCCGTGTTGCTGCAGTCATTGCCTGCCGAAAGTTCGCTTGGGCATTTTGAACCAGGTGTGCCCGACTCCTCCGACATGATGACGGAGATTCGACAGATATTGGGTCGAGAGGAAAGTGACCCGCTACCTGACTTCTCGGCGTTTCCAGCAAACATTACGGAATTTTCAACTCCTCCAGGAACTCACTATGACTGCTGGCCGTTGCTCGTGATGAGCTCATCTGCACTTGAAGCGATAAAGAGTGCAGTACCGGATTCAGTAGTGGACATTTTGCGATTCCGTCCCAGCGTCGTGGTTGACACACCGGATGAAACTGGACATCCTGAGTTTTTGTGGGAGGGCCGTAAAGCGCAGCTGGGCTCAGCTGTTGTTGAGTTCTTGAAGCCATGTCCACGTTGCGTCATGATTACGCGTCGTGTTACTCAAGATATTCCAGAAGATCGTGCAATTATGCGTCACGTCATTCGTGAATTGAATCAAGCAGTCGGAATTTATGCCAGCATCGTCACACCAGGAAAAGTCTCTGTCGGCGACACCCTAACTTTCCTCTAAGCGGGGTTTAGTTGTACCTGCTAGCTGCTGCGAGCCATACTTGAGCATGAGCCGCAACATCGTTGGCATCCTCGGTACCGCCATCGTCGCCATCTACATCTTCGGTTCTGGTCGCTTGGTGACCACAGATCAACAGTGGTATCGCACGCTCTCAAAACCTGCGTGGCAACCACCCAGCTACGTTGTCGGTCTCATTTGGCCCTACAACTTTGCCCTGCTCATAGCCGCAAGCTGGATCGTTGCCAGCCGACTCTCGAGCACTCACCAGCTGGTCTGGCTGATCTCCCTCGCACTGAGTGTGGCGGCCGCGCTCGTGCGGGCATCGTTGTTTTTTAAGTCGCACTCACTGCTCCCGTCAGCTATTGCACTCGTGTTCGCATCCCTGCTCACCATCCCGCTTCTGGTGATCTCCTTTCGCGCATCCCCCGCACTTGGCATTGCGTTCGTGCCATATCAAATTTGGTTAGCCATCGCCACCTCTCTTGCTTTCGATTACGCCTCGCAATAAGCACGACCACCAGTGTCTTTGCTTACGGCACTTTTCAGTCATAATTGATGACATGTCTGGTGAGTCTCAATATCTTGAATACATCGGCGTCTATAACGCTGATGCCTCAGTCTGGGGAGAAGTCTCCTACTGGTTCGGAGCCCGCATTGGCGTCAGGCATTGTTCGCTTTGCGACGTAACGCACGGCCTGTTTCGCAAGCGTGCTGACTGGGCTCAGTGCGCTGAGTCTCTTGGAGTTCCATTCACTACGTATCACCGAGACGACGCTCCGCAAGATGTGATCACCGCTGCCAATGGCAACTACCCCATCGTCCTCGGTCGTACTTCTTCGAGTCTTGAAGTTGTTCTCAACAATGCGCAGATCGAAGCATGCGATGGTTCACCCGAAAGTCTGATCGCCGCACTGCACTCTGCTTAACCATGGCTTGTTGATGGAACAACTTCGCCGTAGCGTTTATTGCACCCATGAATAGCACGAACAACACATTTGAATTCTCACAAAAAGTCGCCCTCATCGCGGGTGGCACTGGCGGTCTCGGTCGCGCTCTCACCACCGAATTGCGCAGTCGGGGCTGCATCGTTGTCACTGTTTCGCGCACTGCCAGCACCGACCCCACACATCTCGTTGCCGATCTACGTTCGCCAGAGTCGGCAACCGCAGTCATCAACGAAGTCATTAACAAACACGGCGCACTCAACATTGTGATCAATGCAATGGGTGTCGTTGCCTTCGGAGAAATTGGTGCAACATCTGTCGACACCATCGAAGAAGTGTTTCTGACCAACACATTTGGGCATATCTTTTTCATGCAAGCAGCCCTGCGCCACGTTCAAAAAGAATCAGTACTTGTTGGTATTTCAGGCGTGATCGCCGAGCAAAATCTTCCTGGCATGTCGGTGTATGGCGCTTCCAAAGCAGCGGTTCGCTCATTTGATGAAGCCCTTGCGCGCGAATCACGCAAAGCCGGGGTGCGAGTAATTGATGCTCGACCTCCGCATACCGAAACTGGTTTGGCTTCGCGTGCCATTGCTGGCACCGCACCAAAGTTTCCTGTTGGGCTCGACCCAACTGCTGTGGCTAGGCGCATCGTGCTGGCCATCGCCGACGGCGAAACCGATCTTCCCTCCACCGCGTTTACGAATTAACTCTTTACGCGCAAAAAAATAGGGTGGCTGAGCCGAAGCCCAACCACCCATATTTTTATTAAGAATTACTGAGTTGAATTAAAGTGCTGCGAGATCAACTGTTGGTGGAACCAACACTTTGTCGATCACGTGAATTACGCCGTTGCTTGCTTCTACGTCGGCTTGAATCACGGTTGCATCATTCACCATTACGCCCATGTCGGTTGTAAGTGCGAGGTTTGAACCTTCTACCGATGCTGCGTCTCCAGCAACTACGTCAGTTGACAACACTTTTGCACCTACAACATGGTAGGTAAGGATTGATGTCAGAACTGCAAGGTTTTCTGGCAAGAGCAACTTCTCGAGTAGGCCTTCTGGCAATGCAGCAAATGCAGCGTCATTTGGCGCGAATACCGTGAATGGACCTTCACCTTGAAGTGTCTCTACTAAGCCTGCTGCGGTCAGTGCTGCAACAAGTGTGCTGAAACCTTCTGTGGCCACTGCTACGGCGACGATGTCTGTTGCCATCTCTGTCTCAACAACGGATTCTTCGGTCACTGCCTCTTCGGTTGTTGCTGAATCGCTTCCACATGCTGTGAACGCAATGCTTGCAACAAGTGCAAGTGCTACTAATTTGACTTTTCTCATTGGGGTCTCCTTGGAATTGTGAATGAAACGTAACTAACTTGTAACAATTTACTTCACTCAGTGGTCGCTGGAAGGCCAATTACTACTAATTTCACTCATTTAGATGTGAAATTTGTCAATGCGTTAATTTATGTCCATCAATCCGGTCAATAAATCTGCGCCGAATACCGAGGGTTAACCCCCTGTTCATTTTTTCTTCACCTTTCCTTTTGATCAGTGCTTGCTAATCTTTTCCGATCATGAACAATTCTTCACGACGTGCATTTCTTTCTGCAACTGTTGCTTCCTTCGCCTGGCTGCTCACCGGCGGCCAAGCCTCGGGTGCAGCACCCGCAATCACTGCTGGGGCACCATGCAAAGTCAAAGGGCGCGAGCGCACCGTCGACGGAGTCACATTTGTCTGTCGTAACGTAAAAGGAAAACTCATTTGGCGTCGCATACCAGTAACGACACAAGTGCAGGTGTTTACTGTCCGCGCGCTCGAGAGTGCGGCACTCGAGCTTGGCAGCAGCAAAGTGGTCGACGTTCCAGTCCCATGGGGTGGCACCACTGGTGTTGTTGTCACCCGCACCAACACTGGAATCACCGCACTTCGTGTGAACTGCACGCACGCAGGCTTCACTGTGGCTCGCGTTGGCAAAGTGCTGGAGTGTGAACTCCATGGCTCCCGATTTGAACCCACAACTGGCGCCGTGATCAACGGCCCTGCTGTGCGCCCACTCTTTGTCTACGAAGCCTCCGAATCAAACGGCGGCATCTATGTCACGGTCAGCAATAACTAACGCGTAAAGCGCAACAAAAACTCCAACTGTCCGCGGTCCTCAACCACTATCCCCGGAAGACTCGGATCGGGTATCGACCACTCAGCAAACACCAACTCGATTGAGCCGTTCACCTCAATCACATCTTCTATCAATCGCGCAATCAGCGTCACCTCAATATCTTTTGTTACTCCCCTCAAGGTGAGTGTGCCCGTCACCGTTGCTGTGAAATCGCTTCCCGCCAACGCCTCGGCCGT
>JBJOEQ010000087.1:0-3829 GCA_046049195.1 Actinomycetota bacterium
GCTTCTCGTCGTAGGAAGAAACCCGGGTGAGCACCTTTATTTTGTCTCCTGCGCGAGTTTGGTCAAGAAATCTTGAGTGTCCTTCAACGGTGTAAAACGTGCGACCAGTGGCGAGATACTCTGGCGTAAAACCAATCGCACGGAAAAACGTGTCGCTTGCCTCGCTCACGAGTTGCGAATATCGCGAGTCGTTGGTGTGGCCGTTGTAGTCCGTCCACTCGGCAGGAATAAACATCTCGTGCGAGACCGATGGTGCAAGTGGGTCGAGCACAGGTATTGGGCCACGACCAAACAACATCTTTTCGTAATCGGCCAACACTTGACCCGCTCCATAATTTTGGTTGCGCAGTCCCTGAAACACCGAAACCAAACAATCGTCGCGCAAGGCTTCGAGTTCGCGAATGGTTGCAGTTCCTGCTTGGTCGTCGGATTGCGAAACAATCTTCTCGAGCAGCACATCGTCTAGTTCTGGAACGTCCATCAACTTTGTCCATGGCCACTTCAGTGATGGGCCAAACTGCGCCATGAAGTGCCTCATGCCTGCTTCGCCACCGGCAATGCGATACACGAGGAACGTCCCCATGAATGACCAACGCAAGCCTGGACCGAAGCGCATTGCATCATCAATTTCTTCTGCTGTGGCAATGCCGTCATTGACCATCCACAACGCTTCGCGCCACAGTGCTTCCATAAGTCGGTCGGCAACAAAACCATCGATCTCTTTGCTCAGCATGAGTGGTCGCATGCCGATTTGTGTATAGACCTCGCGCGCACGTTCTTTTGTGGCTTGGGATGTGAGATCGCCACCACAGATCTCGACAAGCGGCATCAGATACACGGGGTTAAACGGGTGCCCTACAACAAAGCGCTCTGGGTTAACCATGTCTTTTTGTATTTGTGTTGGCAAGAGTCCAGAAGTGGATGAACCAAACACGGTTGTCGGTGATGCTGCTTTACTTGCGCGTGCAAGTAATTCTTGTTTCAACTCGAGGCGTTCTGGCGCGCTTTCTTGCACGAAGTCAACATCGGTCACTGCTTCTTCTGGAGTAGAGACAAATGTGATGGTGCCTTCTTGGGGCAGTGGAGCAAGTGTGAGTTTGCGATAGGCACGGCGAGCGTTGCCCATAATTTCGCCCATCTTGCGAGTGGCTTGAGGGTCGATGTCGTACAACTTGACGTCAACACCATTCAGCGCAAACCGCGCAGCCCATGCACCACCAATTACGCCGCCGCCGAGCAGCCCAACAGTTTTCAATCCGGGAAGACCGCTCATGATGGATCCTTACGCGTGCTTTGTGAGCTGTAGTTTTTCGCGCACTTCGGCAGGTCCCATGACAGATACGTTCATGTTTTCCAAAATGTTGACCGCACGCTCGACGAGTTTGCCATTGGTGGCGAGTTCGCCTCGATTGAGATACAAATTGTCTTCAAGACCAACGCGCACGTTGCCACCTGCAAGCACTGCTTGGGCAACAAACGGAATCTGCATGCGTCCAATCGAGAATGCAGAGAACACCGCACCTGGTGGAATCTGGTTGACCAGCGCCATAAATGTGTTTGTGTCGTCGGGTGCGCCGTATGCAATGCCCATGCACAACTGAATCATCACTGGATCATCGAGCAATCCGTCTTTAATCAAATCTTTGACCATCACCAAGTGACCAGTGTCAAAAACTTCAAGTTCTGGTCGTACACCAAGGTCTTGCACGATTTTTGCCATCTTGCGCAACACGCTTGGCGTATTTGTCATTACATAGTCACCACCACTCGAGAAGTTCATCGTGCCGCAGTCGAGTGTGCAAATTTCTGGAAGTAGGCGAGTGACGTGATCGAGGCGCTCTGTTGAACCCACCATGTCGGTGCCAGCGGCAAGCGGCAGCACATCTTCGTCTCCACCGAGCACCAAGTCGCCACCCATGCCAGCGGTCAGGTTGATCACCACGTCTGTGTCGGATGATCGCACACGGTCAACAACCTCGGCATACAGTTCGGTGTCGCGCGAACCGAGTCCGGTTTGTGGGTTGCGCACGTGAATATGCACCACCGCGGCGCCTGCTTTGGCGGCCTCGATGCACGAGTTGGCAATCTGTTCTGGGGTGACGGGTACCTTGTCACTCTTGTGTGCGGTCTCTCCAGAGCCGGTGACGGCGCAAGTGATAAATGCTCCCCAATTCATAACGTTCCCCTTCAACTCATATGGTCGTCAGACTAAAACTGCCCGTAATTGCCAATGTTTGTAACGGCTTTATTAGGTTAGTGCCGATGCCTGAATTAGCCAAAGCCCTGTGGACGCCAACAGATGAGCGCATTGCTCAGTCTCGAATGAATCGATTCGCTACAAGGGTCAATAAATCGGCTGATTTACATGCATGGTCAGTTGCTCAACCCAGCGAGTTTTGGTCTGAGGTTTGGGATGAGTGCGCAATGGTAGGCACCAAAGGTGATCGAACACTCGTACCAAATGCTGCAGGATCGCCAATTTCTACAGCCAGGTTTTTTCCTGATGCCCAACTCAGTGTGGTCGAGAACTTTTTGCGAAAAAGTGGCACTGCTCATGGCGCCAATGAGGCACTCGTTGCCATTGACGAGAGAGGTGCGAGGCGCAGTCGCACATGGGATGCATTGTCATTGCGTGTTGCCGCTATTGCCGGGTCTCTTGAACAACTCGGTGTTGTTGCGGGCGACAGGGTGGTTGCATGGTTGCCAAACTCGATTGAGGCGGTTGAGGTAATGCTCGGCGCGGCGTCTCTTGGTGCTGTGTTTTCGTCGGCGTCACCTGACTTTGGGGCAAATGGTGTGATTGATCGTTTCGGCCAAATTGAACCCAAAGTGCTCGTAGCCGTTGATGGATATCGCTACAACGGAAAAGACTTTGATTGTCTCGAGCGCTTGACACAAATTTGCGCAGGCTTGCCAACACTCGTAGCCACAATTGTTGTGAGCAACGTGAGTGTGGGTGAGCACAGTCGCGACGGATTACCTGACTACGAATCGTTTGTGTCGAGTGGCATGGCATCGGCTGTTGCTCCACGACGATTTGGGTTTGATCACCCGTGGTACGTGTTGTATTCGAGTGGCACAACTGGCGTGCCAAAGTGCATCGTGCACCGAACAGGTGGTGTTCTGCTGCAGCACATGAAAGAACATCAGTTGCATTGCGATCTCGGACAAGATGACCGCGTCATGTACTTCACGACAACTGGTTGGATGATGTGGAATTGGTTGGTGTCGGTGCTTGCAAGTGGTGCAACCGCAGTGCTCTTTGATGGAGCGCCCACAATGCCAAATACTGATCGACTGTTTGACATTGTTGACAGCGAAAAAGTCACGCTGCTTGGTGTGTCGGCAAAATACATCGACTCTGTGCGTAAGGCTGGTATCGAGCCGCGCGCATCGCACAACCTGCAATCACTGCGCACCATTTGTTCAACTGGCTCGCCGCTTTCACCAGAAGGTTTCAACTGGGTGTACACGTCGGTCAAACAAGATGTGCATCTATCGAGCATCTCGGGTGGCACCGATTTGTGCGCGTGCTTTGTGGGGGGAGACCCAACACGTCCTATATATAGGGGAGAGATACAAGGCCCGATGCTCGGCATGGCCAGTGACGCGGTCGATGACGATTCGAATTCATTAATTGATCAACCAGGTATTGCAGGAGAGTTGGTGTGTCGTCAACCATTTCCATCGACTCCACTTGGTTTTTGGAATGACGGCAGGGATGGCGCACCAGACCCAATGCAACCGGGTCCAAAGTATCTGAGCGCATATTTCGAGCGCATTCCTGGCATGTGGGCGCAAGGCGACTTTGCTTCATGGACACAGCATC
>JBJOEQ010000088.1:0-7844 GCA_046049195.1 Actinomycetota bacterium
CCAAAGTTTTTTTGATACTAGATGGCGGTGCATTGAGCCTTCAGTCAGAGATCGAAAAATTAATTGGTTCATCACTTGTCGCTACTTGGACTGACGTGCAACAACATGTACCAATTCCACTGGCCGAGTCAGCACGAGAATTAGTAACTGCTACAGGAGCCGACTTGCTTATATGCGTTGGTGGTGGTTCGTCAACTGGGCTTGCCAAGGCGATTGCGCTCTCGCATCGGTTACCAATCATCGCAATTCCGACTACATATGCAGGTAGCGAGCAAACAACTATCTACGGACTCACCGGAGACAGACATAAGCAAACCGGTAGTGACCCGATTGTTCTGCCGCGCGTGGTGTTGTATGACGCTGAGCTGACAGTTGGTCTACCTGCGAACGTAACTGGAGCTTCTGCATTTAACGCGTTAGCCCACAGTGTGGAATCACTGTATGCACCGGGTTGCAATCCGATCACTACAGCAATTGCGCTTGAAGGTGTGAGAGCGATAAATCAATCGCTTCCCAAGGTGATGGCGACACCCACTGATATTGAGGCAAGAGGACAGTTGCTCTACGGGGCAGCGATGAGTGGAATTACTTTGGGTGATACCGCTCCGGCATTTCATCACAAGATTTGTCACGTGCTCGGTGGCACATTTGGCATGGTGCATGCTGACGCGCATTCGGTTGTGCTGCCCCACGCAATTGCATTTAATGCACCAGCTCTTCCATTTGAAATGTCACAACTTGCCTCGGCGCTTGATTGTCGCGCCGATGATGTTGCAGGAAGTTTGTGGGATCTCGCTAAAGCAAGCGGAGTTCCAACATCACTCGCAGATCTCGGCTTGCGCCGAGATGATCTGGGCGAAGCGGCCACTCGTGCCGCTGCCGAGATCCGCACCAATCCTCGGACGTTTACTGCGGGAGATATTAAACATCTCCTACTGGATGCGTTTGATGGAAATAGACCAAAACCAATCCTTTAGGGGGAAACACAAATGAGTGAAGAAAAAGATCAAGAACAGAGCTTTAGGGCTCCAATGAGCCGTAGGCGCTTCTTTGCATTGAGTGGTGGCGGTATTGCCGCTGCACTTCTCGCTGCATGTGGAAGTAGCTCGTCTTCATCAGACACAACAGCAACGGCTGATACTAGTGGTTCCACAAGTGGTATTACTGGTGGCGGCGGTACCGATGGAACAATCAAAATTGGCTATGTTTCACCTGCGACAGGTCCACTTGCCGCATTTGCATCGGCCGATGCATTTATCTTTGAAGGAATCAAAACCTTCTTGGCAGATGGACTTCGTGTCGGTGGCAAGTCATACAAAGTGGAAATCTTGTCCGAGGACTCAGAGTCTGATCCAACTAAGGCTGCTGCCAAGGCTGGAAAATTAATTACCGAAGACGGCATTGATTTAATGCTTGTCGGTAATACTCCAGACACAACCAATCCAGTTTCGGATCAGTGCGAAGCAAACGGTATTCCATGTATCTCGAGCCTCGCACCTTGGCAAGCTTGGTTCATCGGTCGTGGTGGAAAGCCAGGAGAAACTACTTTCAACTGGACATACCACTTCTTCTGGGGTCTCGAAGACATCATTCCACAGTTCGTTGCTATGTGGAACGGCCTTGAGACCAACAAGTCGGTTGGCGGATTGTTCCCGAACGATGGAGATGGAAACGTATGGGGCGACACCACAGTTGGTTTCCCACCAGCGCTTACAGCTGCGGGATACACACTGACCGATCCGGGTCGTTATGAAAACCTCAACCAAGACTTCACCGCTCAGATTGCTGCTTTCAAGGCAGCAAAGGCTGAAATTATTACTGGTGTAGTGATTCCTCCAGACTTCCCAACTTTCTGGAAGCAAGCAAAACAGCAGGGCTTTGTTCCAAAGGCTGCATCGATCGGAAAAGCATTGCTCTTCCCAGAATCGATTCAGGCGCTTGGCAAAGATGGCATTGGTTTGTCCTCTGAAGTTTGGTGGAGTCCTAACCATCCATATTCAAGCTCACTCACTGGTACATCAGCAAAAGAACTTGCGGATGCATATACAGCCTCAAGCGGTGCTCAGTGGACACAACCAATTGGTTTTGCTCACGCATTGTTTGAAGTTGCCATAGCAACTCTCGTTGCAGCCGGAAGCACTGATAAAACCGCAATTCGTGATGCAATCAAGACGATGAAAATTGACACCATCGTTGGAACGGTTGACTTCACTACGGGACCAGTACCAAACGTTGCAAAGACGGCGTTGTGCGGTGGACAGTGGCGCGAAGCTGATACTCCAACCGGATATGACCTCGTGATTGTGGACAACAGCCTCAATCCAGGTGTGCCAACTGGTGGAACTATTGAGCCGATCTCGGCATAAGTAAAAAGAAACTCAGAAGTGACAGCGTTACTTGAACTGGTGGGGGTCTCGAAGCAATTCGGGACCCTCACTGTTCTCGATTCATTAAACGCAACTGTTCAACAGGGCACAGCGCTTGGCATCGTTGGACCAAATGGTGCTGGCAAAACAACAATGCTCAATATTCTCGCTGGTGATTTAACACCTACACACGGGAAGGTTTTATTTGATGGCTCAGACATCACAAACATGCCAAGTCATGAACGATGTCAATTAGGAATAGGCAGAACTTCACAAATTCCTCGCCCGTTTGAAGGTTTAACAGTTTTTGAAAATGTGCTTGTTGGTGCGACGTTTGGGCGTGACAAAGCTCGTGTCACGACGACGCAGCATGAGGCGAGCATGAATGCCCTTGATCGTGTAGGAATGACGGGCAAAGCAAATGTTTTGGCTGGTCGGCTCACATTGCTAGAACGAAAGCGACTCGAATTGGGTCGAGCGCTTGCTTTAGAACCATCAGTGTTGTTGCTCGATGAAATTGCTGGTGGACTCACCGAGATGGAAGTGCTCGAGCTTGTTGACACAATCACTTCCATTCAACGATCTGGCGTCACATTGGTGTGGATTGAACATATTGTTCACGCGCTTCTTAAGGTCGTCGATCAACTTCTTGCAATTGACTACGGAAAGATGTTGATGATTGGGGATCCGCAAACAGTAATGGCAAGCCCAGCTGTGCAAAACGTGTACATGGGTGCTGAGTAATTAACAATGACACTTCTTGAAGTTAAAAACCTTGACGCTGGCTATGGGCAGTTTCAGGCATTATTTGGTGTCTCGCTCAACCTGAAAGAAGGTGAAGCAATTTCAGTTATTGGTGCGAATGGTGCTGGAAAGTCAACATTGCTGAAAGCGATTGCAGGCACAGTCAACATGAACTCTGGCGATGTTTTGTTAGATAGAAAATCGATATGCGACATGCAACCACACGAACGCCTTCTGCAAGGCATTGCGCTTGTGCCGGAAGGACGGCGAATTTTTCGGAGCCTGACTGTGAAAGAGAATCTTTTGATTGGGGGATATTCATCTCGATCCGGATCATGGAATGTGGCATCAATTCTTGAGGCGTTTCCAATCTTGGAAAATTTTATTGGACGAGATGCTGACCGGTTGTCGGGTGGAGAGCAGCAGGCTCTTGCTATTGGGCGTGCACTGATGAGCAACCCTCGAGTGTTGTTGCTGGATGAAGTGTCACTTGGACTTGCACCAATAGTTGTCAAGCAGCTTTATGCCGCACTTCCAATAATTCGGAACAAAGGCTGTGCGTTGGTAATAGTTGAACAAGACACAAACCAAGCACTAGCCGCGAGCGATCACACGTACTGCATGTTAGAAGGCCGTATTTCGCTTGAAGGAAGACCATCAGAGTTGACGCGTGAGCAAATTTCCCAGGCTTATTTCGGACTTGGAGCGCATGCATGAACTGGATAAATGCAATCGTGCAAGGAATTTTGGTGGGCGGACTCTATGCAATGTACGCAACTGGTTTGTCGGTGTCATTTGGTGTAATGCGATTGGTCAATTTGGCTCATGGAGATCTGGCGGTTGGTTCTGCCTTTCTCGCAAGTACTTTTTGTCTGAGTACAGGGTTGAGTCCGTTTTTATCTGTATTTATTATCTTGCCAGTCGCTGCACTTTTTGGAGTTGGGCTTCAGTTTCTCGTATTTAGTCGAGTTGTAGGAGTTGAACCTGCCTATCAAATCGTTGCGACGTTTGGACTTTCGATTGCGATTCAAAACGTATTATTACAGCGATACTCGGCGACTCCGCGCGCACTATCTATTGGTGATTTTGGCAATCGTTCATTAAAAATTATCGGAGACCAAGTAGTTGTCGGATGGTTTCCACTTGCGAGGTTTCTAGTTGCGGTCATCATGTTGATTGCGCTTTCATTGTTCATCGGTCGAACGCGATTAGGCCGTGCATTTCGAGCGACATCTGATGATCCTGAAACAGCACAACTCATGGGTATCAATATTCGGATTGTGTATGTGATCGCGTTTGCGATCGCAGTAACGACGGTCGCTTTAGCAGGAATTTTTAATGGGATGCAGACTCAATTTTCGGCAAGTGATGGTCCGGCATTATTGATTTATGCATTTGAGGCGGTAATCATCGGTGGTCTTGGATCTCTCTGGGGCACCTTGTGCGGTGGGATTATTCTCGGTGTTGCACAAACAGTTGGTGCAGAAATGGACCCAGGCTGGAAACAATTAGTGGGTCACTTGGTATTTTTGGCGGTGCTGCTTGTCAGACCTACAGGCATTTTCGGTAGGGAGGAACTCAAGTGACATCACATGACTCGCTTGTTATCCGACGCAACTCGCGTACGAGCCGAATCGCGCAAGCAGTACTTGGGCTTGTGGTGTTTCTGATGCTCGTTGTCGTATTGGGTGACAACAAAGCATGGCAGGGCAAGATTATAGATATCTGTGTTCTTGTTGTGCTTGCAACGATGTGGAACCTGCTGACCGGTTATAGCGGACTTGTCTCAATCGGGCAACAAGTTTTTGTGGGACTCGGCGCCTATGGATTAATAGTGATGGCAAATGGATTAGGACTCAATATTTATGTGTCAATTATTCCCGCTGCGATAATTACGTCGGTATTGGCGATTCCAATTGGCTTTATTGCGTTTCGATTGCGGGGTGGTTACTTTGCAATCGGTACTTGGGTGTTGGCTGAAGTGGTCCGACTAGTAATTAAAAGTATTAGATCTGACGTTGTTGGTGCGGGCACTGGAACAAGTCTTAAAGTTCCTGAAACATTAAAAGATGGCCGGTATACGACAACTGGAGTGGTGATCGTAGTGGTGACGGTTACCGCAGTTGTGTCGACGTATGTTTTTCTTCGAAGTCGATTTGGTTTAGCGCTGCAAGCAGTTCGCGACAATGAAGGTGGAGCACGCTCGCTTGGTGTCGATGCTTACCGAGTTCGATTCATTGTGTTTATTGTTGCATCGTTCTTTACTTCGTTGGCCGCTGCAACGTATTACATCAAGGGTCTCAATGTGCAACCCGATGCGGCTTTCAGCATCAGTTCGTGGACTGCTCCGATCATCGTGATGGTGGTAATTGGTGGCATTGGCACCATAGAAGGGCCGATCATTGGAGCCATTCTCTATTATCTCGTGCGTGACTATGTCAGTTCACATGAATTTTTCTCTGACCCAGCATTTCTTATAGTCACTGGAATCGTGGCAGTTCTTTTTTCGATGTTCGTAAAAGGTGGAATTTGGGGGCTTGTGACTTCGAGATTTCCTGGTTTCACAATATTTCCTGTGCGACGTCAAGTTCATCTTGACAACGTCAATTTTGATCAGAGAGGACATGGAAAATGAGTAACTCAAATATAAGTGATGTGTTTATTGTTGATGCTGTTCGATCGCCAGTAGGCAAGATTGGTGGGGCGCTTTCAGGTGTGCGCCCTGATGATTTGGGTGCTCATGCATTGAAATCATTAATGGGGCGTATGAAATCAGTCGATCCGACCCAAATTGAAGAAGTGTATTTTGGCGCGGCTAATGGAGCCGGTGAAGATAATCGCAACGTTGCTCGTATGTCATTATTGCTTGCCGGACTACCATCGTCGATTCCGGGCGCAACTGTCAATCGACTTTGTGGTTCAGGTTTAGAAGCAGTATTCAGCGCTTCTCGCGCGATTGCGGTGGGTGATATCGATGTAGCAATTGCAGGAGGTGTCGAGTCGATGACTCGAGCGCCGTGGATAGTGCTGAAGCCGGCGAAGGGTTTTCCGACTTCACATGAGCAAATGTGGAACTCAACTCTTGGGTGGCGAATGACCAATCCGAACATGCCGAGCGAATGGACTGTTGCATTGGGTGAGGGTGCAGAGATTTTGGCCGACAAGTACTCAATTAGTCGACAAGAACAAGATGAATTTGCTGCTCATTCGCATGCAAAGGCAGCCGCTGCATGGGCGGCTGGTCACTTTGTAGGCGAAGTTGCTCAATATCCAGGCGTGACGCTTGAACAAGACGAGTGCATTCGAGCAGATTCGACAGTCGAAAAACTTGCAACATTAAAGCCTGTCTTTCGTAAAGAAGGTTCGGTCACTGCAGGAAACTCTTCGCCCATGAATGATGGTTCGGCTGCAATGTTGCTGATGTCTGGGGCTGGAGTCGAGCGTCATTCCGTGAAAGCGCGTGCGAGGATCGTTGCGCGTGCAACGAGCGGAGTAGAGCCCCAGTTGTATGGGATAGGACCGGTTCAAGCTGCACAAAAAGCTCTGGCAAATGCTGGGCTCACATGGTCAGACATAGATGTAGTCGAACTTAATGAAGCTTTTGCTGCGCAAAGTTTGGCGTGTCTGCGTGAATGGCCGGAACTTGATACTCAAAAGGTGAATCCTTTGGGAGGAGCAATAGCAATTGGACACCCACTCGGTTGCTCTGGTGTTCGATTGCTTACAACCTTGACAAACCAACTTGAACGCACTGGCGGGCGTTACGGTCTTGCGGCAATGTGTATAGGTGTTGGTCAAGGTATTGCATTAATTATTGAAAACAATTTATAAATCAACACGAAAGCGAAAATTATGTCATTGCCAATGTCACCAGATGAGCACCTCAAGCAGGTGTTAGCTTCATTCGACGAATCAATTAATCCGAGATTGGTGGAGATTCTTCGATCAGCCGTTAAGCATCTTCACGAATTTACTCGCGAGGTAAAACTTACACATAAGGAATGGTTCGCAGGTATCGAGTATTTGACTGCAACTGGTCAAAAGTGTGACGAAGTACGACAAGAATATATTTTGTTATCCTACACACTCGGTGTATCAATGTTGCTCGAAATGATTAACTACGCAGCGTCCGAAAAGGCAACTGAGCCAACCGTATTCGGACCATTTCATGTAGATGGATCACCTCATCGCAAGAATGGAGAATCAATCGTTGACCAAACGAATGACACAGGTGAACCAATGGTGATTACGGGAGCTGTGAAGGACACGAATGGAAAACCAATTGCCGGTGCAGAGCTTGATGTTTGGCAGGTGCAATCCAACGCCATGTACGACGTTCAGGAGGGTGCAGACTGGCGCAACATGCGAGGCATCTTCACAACTGATGCACAAGGCAAATTCGAAATAAAAACTGTTCGACCTGTCGATTACACAGTTCCTGACGATGGTCCAGTTGGGAACATGCTGCGTGCTGCAGGTCGCGATAAGTGGCGCCCCGCACACGTACATACTGTGGTGTCGGCAAAGGGTTATATACCGGTAATCACTCATTTATTTGATAGTGAGTCGCCGTATTTAAAAAATGACGTCGTGTTCGGTGTTCGTGAGTCATTAATTGCCGATATGAAAAATGGCAAATGTCATTACGACTTCGTTCTAGACCCTTTGTAGTGCTTGCGCTTACCTACAATCGGTCGGTTTTTACCTGCATCCATTCTCTCTGTAGTGTTGAGA
>JBJOEQ010000089.1:0-10461 GCA_046049195.1 Actinomycetota bacterium
TGCCCCATTCGGTTGGCGACAAAAACTCCATGCTTGAATCATTAATCAAAGTCTCTTTGATCGCTTCTGCGCGACCAATGTGTTCAAACGGCGATGCAGAACGCGATGCAGCAATTTCTGCATGAGGGTTGTGACCCATATGTGCTGGTGTGTAAACAACTTTCATGAAATCCCGTCTCTTTTCGTCTCAATAACTTACTAGTCGTACTGTGGTCGATCACGAAGTGTGCGCTTGATCTCAGACACACCCGATTCTGCAATGATCTGCACTGCATCCCACAGCCGAACTGCTTCTTCTCCCCGTGGAATCTTGGAGATCACCGGACCAAAGAGGCTTGCTTCGCGATCTGTCTGTGGATTAAAAGTAATGATTGGTGTACCCACATCTTTGCCAGTGCGCTCGAGTGCTGCTTTGGATTCAAATCTGATGACCTCATCATGCGCAGTGTCAGTGCTCGATTCGGCCCACTTGACTGGCAAACCGGCTTCGGTCAGTACCTTGACGTAAAACGCTGGCGAATCTTTCATTGCCTCTTCGCGGCGGTGATTGGTGTGCAATGCGGTGCCAAACGCGGTGTAGACGCTTGCAACACCAGGATTGCCCTCAGTTGTTCGAGCCGCACTTGCAATGCGCAACACCTCTAGACCAAACACGTGTCCTTCTAGATGTCCGGGCGACATTTTTGAGTAGTCCGTGCTTTCGTTGATCATCTTGAGCGAAATGAACTTCCATGAAACTTCATAATTTCGCAGTTGTTGAACTTCAGTTACCCACCTGCTGGTGATCCACGCCCATGGACAGATTGGATCAAAATGAAAATTAATATCGGCCATAACCGACAAGACTAGTCGCGCGCGATTTGGCGCAGCTCGAAGGTTTCGATGATGTCGCCTTCTTTGAGGTCTTGGAAATCGGTGAGGCTAATGCCACACTCGAAACCTTCACGAACCTCACGCACATCGTCTTTGAAGCGACGCAATGTATTGATTGCACCCTTCCAAATGATCGTGCCGTCGCGTAGGAAGCGAACCTTGGAGCCACGAGTAACAACACCCATGCGCACTGAGCAACCCGCAATGGCTCCAACCTTTGGCGCGCGGAAGATTTCGCGCACTTCAGCTTCGCCAGTGACCACTTCTTCGAATTCTGGGGCGAGCATGCCCTTCATGGCCTTTTCGATGTCTTCGATCAGTTTGTAAATGATTTCGTAGGTGCGGATCTCGACGCCTTCAGCAGCAGCCATGTCGCGCACTTTGCGATCTGGTCGCACATTGAAACCAATCAATGTCGCGTTGGTTGCTGCAGCGAGGGCAATGTCGTTTTCGGTGATTGCGCCAACAGCACGATGCACAAATGCTGCACGCACGTCGTCACGCTCGAGTTTGCGCAAGCTCTCGGTTACGGCTTCCAACGAACCATGCACATCAGATTTGATGATGACATTGAGCGTGGCAACTTCGCCTGCCTGAATCTGGGAGAAGATGTCTTCCAACTTGACACCACGTTGCACGCGCGCGTCTCCACGCTGATTGAGCGTGCGATAGCGCTGCTCACGGGATTCGGCCACAGTCTTTGCTGTCTTTTCGTTTGGCGCAGACCTAAATTCGTCGCCAGCATTTGGTACTGCACTGAGACCAAGCACCTGCACAGGTGTTGATGGTCCGGCTTCTTTGATCTGCTCTCCACGATCGTTGATCAGTGCGCGAACTTTGCCCCACGCAGCGCCAGCAACCATTGGGTCGCCCACTTTGAGCGTGCCTTTGTCGACCAGAACCGTTGCAACTGGGCCACGACCGATGTCGAGCTGTGCTTCAAGCACAATGCCCTTGGCGCGACCAGTTGGATTGGCAGTGAACTCTTCAATTTCGGACAGAACGCTTAATTGCTCAAGCAAATCATCTACGCCAAGGCCACTTTGTGCCGCCATCTCAACGACAATTGTTTCTCCGCCCCATGCTTCGGGAGTGAGTTGATTTTCTGCAAGTTGTGCAAGCACACGCTGCACGTCGGCGTTATCTTTGTCGATCTTGTTGATGGCAACGACGATTGGAACCTCTGCTGCACGTGCATGGCTAATCGCTTCAATTGTTTGTGGCATGACGCCGTCATCGGCAGCAACCATCAACACAACAATGTCGGTGACTTGAGCACCGCGAGCGCGCATCTTGGTAAATGCAGCGTGACCAGGTGTGTCGATGAAGGTAATCGACTTGCCCTCTTTGACAACTTGGTAGGCGCCAATGTGCTGAGTGATTCCGCCGGCTTCGCCACTGACCACGCTAGTTGAGCGAATGCGGTCGAGCAGTGTCGTTTTACCGTGGTCAACGTGACCCATCACCGTGATGATTGGCGAACGCGGTTGCTGCAACGTCTCGTCGTCATCGTCAGAATCGTCAAACATGGCTTGCAATTCCATCTCTTCTTGTTGACCTGGATCAACGAGCAAAATTTCAGCGCCAACTTCGAGGGAAAACAATTCCATTTGCTCATCGGCAAGTGTCATCGTTGCAGTCACCATTTCGCCGTGCTCGAGCAAATAGCGAACAACGTCAGCAGACGTGCGATTTAATTTAGGAGCAAACTCTTGTGCAGACGAACCGCGCTCGATAATGATGATGCCTTCTGGCACCGCGGCATGGCTTGCTGTGTAACTCGTTGGAGTCTGCGGCAACATTTCGTCGAAGTCTTGACGACGACGTGCACGAGATTTCTTTTTTGGTGCGCGACGTTGACCGCCACCTGGGCCACCTGGACGACCACCACCTGGACGACCTAACCCACCAGCACCAGGACCTCCCGGGCGTGCTCCCGCACCAGCGCCTGGACCACCTGGACGAGCACCGCCACCAAATGGAGGACGGCCGCCTGGACCACCTGGACGAGCGCCCGGACCAGCAGGTCGAGCACCGCCCGGAGCCGACGGACGCATAGGACCACCAGTGCCAACAGGGCCACGACCAAGCGCTGTGCCAGACAAACGGCCGGTGCGTGCACCTGCACCGCCACCCGGACGACCTGTTGAAGGGCCGATTGGTCGCGTAAGAGGAGGACGACTCGCACCCGTGTCACCAGGGCGACGAGCGCCACCAGGTGGAGGTGGAATTGGGCGGCTGCTGCCTGGTGGTGGAGGAATCGGACGACCACTTGGCGCAGTGCGAACACCTGGTGCGCTCGGCGCAACAGGTGCAGTCGCTGCTGCCGGAGCCGGCTGTGCAACAGGTGATGCTGATGCTGGCTGCGCAACCGGAGCAGTAGGTGTTGCAGGTGCTGGCTGTGCAACAGGCGCAGTGCGCGCAATTGGCGCAGGCGACTTGATTGGCCTCGCAGAAGAAATCACTGGAGCATGTGCAACCGCAGGCTTCGGTGCGTCAACAACGTCTGCTGTCGATGATGGCTCACTGACATCAGGCGAAGGTTTTTCTGCAACAGCTTTTTTTGCAACTGCCTTTTTCGCAACAGCTTTTTTTACAGCAGCCTTTTTGACTGGCGTTTTTTCGCTGGCATCATCAGATTTTTTGGCGACAGCCTTCTTGACTGCTTTTTTAACTGCCTTTGGTTCTTCGGGCTGCACGTCACGCACAAGACCTTCACGTTGCGCTTTTGTACGCACACGGTCGGCTTGTTGATCAATGATCGTAGAAGATTGTGTTTTTACACCGATGCCCATCTTGCCGCACAAATCAAGGGTCTCTTGATTGGACATGCCGAGCTCTTTGGCGAGCTCATGAACGCGCAAGATCTTGGCCAAGTGTTAGTTCCCCTCACCATTCGTTGCGGCGTCATCATTTGCAGTGCCAGTGTTTTGTGCCCACTGTTCTTGACTCACTACGGAACCATCAGCCGCATGCCACTCCATCGCACCGGACTCTGCATTGGTAACCCACTCGCCTTCGGCGTAGTCGGCTGCAGGTGCATCTTCAGTAACCACTGCTGTGTAGCCAGTTGTTTCGTCGGCTGCTTGTGTCTCGCTCTTAATGTCAAGACGCACACCAGTAAGTCGTGCTGCAAGGTTGGCATTGACGCCCATCTTGCCGATTGCCAACGAGAGTTGGAAGTCGGGAACGATGACGTCGGCCTGAGTGCCGTCGCTGCTCAATCGAACATCGGTGACCTTTGCAGGCGACATTGCTTTAGCAATGAAGTCGCGCACGTCTTCGCTGAATGGAATGATGTCGACTTTTTCGCCACGCAATTCGGTGACGACCATGCGAACACGACCACCACGAGCACCAACACAGGCACCCACTGGGTCGACGTTGTGATCGTTTGACCAAACAGCGATCTTTGTGCGTTGCCCTGGTTCGCGCGAGCAAGCCTTGATTTCTACAACGCCATCAGCGATTTCTGGTACTTCAAGCTCGAACAGTCGCTTGATGAGACCAGGGTGCGTACGGCTGACAACAATCTGTGGGCCCTTCGGAGTCTTGCGAACTTCGACGATGTATGCCTTGAGGCGCGCATTTGGTTCGCGCACTTCGCCTTGCACTTGCTCGGCTTGTGGCAACAGCGCTTCTACGCGGCCAAGGTCGAGCAATGTGTACTTGGTATCGGTCTTTTGCACGATGCCAGAAACGATGTCGCCTTCGCGGTTTGCGTACTCCTCAAACTTGCGATCGCGCTCTACTTCGCGGATGCGCTGGCTCATCACTTGACGGAAAGTTTGCGCAGCAATGCGACCGAGTTCGTCTTTCTTTGGCGTGTCATCGCGTTCGTTGATCCAGTTGCCGTCATCATCCACGTCGTATGCAGTGAATGTGATGTCCATGTTTTCTGGGTTGATGCCGACAATTACTTCTTCGGCTGCACCCTGACGCTTTTTGTACGCGGTCGCGAGTGCTTCAACGAGCACCTGCAAAAGAGAATCCACGGAAATGCCGCGATCCCCTGCCAACATACGGATTGCTTCTGTCATATCGAGATTGCTCATGATTCATTAACCTCCGATTGCGTCTTGGTCTTCACTTTTGTTGCACCCGACTTTGGAGTTGGGCCCCATTCGAACACTGTGCGAGCGCGATCGATCATGTCGTAACCAATCGTCATCTCGGTAATTTCTGTTGTTTTTGTTGTTGATTTATCATTCAGTCGAACAACAATGTTGTTTTCGTCGGCTGACAACAACACACCTTGCGCACGACGCACACCGCTGACGGCTGCGGTCAAGCGAATAGCAACAACTTTTCCGACTTCGCGAATGAAATGTTTTGGCACACGAAGCGAGCGCTCGAGGCCAGGGCTCGTCACTTCAAGTGTGTAATGACCAGGCACTGGATCGCTGTGGTCAAACTCGCGGGAGATCAGTCGAGTGATCAATGCGATCGACTCCATGTTGACGCCTGCTGGACCGCCTGTTGGTGTGTCGACAACAACGCGCAAGATCCCGCCCTGGTATTCGACGTCATACAACTCAAGACCAAGGTCGGTCACGATCGGAAGAATGAGAGCAGAGACACGATCAACGACAGGGTTCGACTTGGTGCTTCCGCGTGCTACTGACATGTTCTTTTTCTCCCTTCCTGTGTATTTATGGCAAAATTTTGGCTTGTTTTGGGGGTTTAAAACCCTAAAAACAAGGCCCTGTAATGAACAAAAGGCGTGGGTCGAGACCCACGCCTTCAGCTCGACGAACTTTAAAGGACTCCACCATTATATCCCCGCGAACTAAGGTTCGTCACGGCTCGCTCAATAGGTCAAAGGCATTTAGACCAATAGAAGCCGAGTAAATTCAGTTATCAGTAAGCCGAAAACCCAACCCTGAACGAAACGAAGCAACCGCGCGTGATCAACAAAATGTCCACCCTGTTTGTACGCACATTGCGCGACAACCCCGTTGATGCAGAGGTTCCAAGCCACCGACTTCTTGTGCGGGCTGGATACATTCGCCGCGCAGCACCTGGCGGTTATACATGGCTTCCACTCGGCTGGCGTGTGTACCAACATGTCGCCGAGATCATTCGCCAAGAGATGGACAACATTGGCGCACAGGAAGTCAATTTTCCTGCCATGTTGCCACGCGAGCCATATGAAGCGACCGGCAGATGGACAGACTACGGCGACAATTTGTTTCGTTTGCAAGACCGACGCAAAGTGGACTTCTTGCTTGGTCCAACCCATGAAGAAATGTTTACGCTGCTCGTAAAAGACCTGTACTCGAGTTACAAAGACTTACCACTCTCGCTGTATCAGATTCAGACCAAGTTTCGCGACGAAGCGCGCCCACGTGGCGGTCTGTTGCGAGGACGTGAGTTTTCAATGAAGGACTCGTACAGTTTCGATATCGACGATGAAGGCTTGCAACAGAGCTACGACGCTCATCGAAATGCTTACGTGCGCATCTTTGAGCGACTCGGATTGCCATTTGCAATCGTGTCTGCAATGTCGGGTGCCATGGGCGGGTCTAAGTCCGAAGAGTTTTTGTTTCCTTGCGAGATCGGCGAAGACACCTTCGTGCAGTGCACCAAATGCGATTACTCAGCCAACACCGAAGCGGTGCGAGTCGGTGCACCGGCCGCGATTGATTCGAAGTCAACGCCAGCAGCACAAGTTTTTGACACTCCGGCAACACCGACAATTCAGACACTTGTTGATTTATTCAATTCGCGCGCAGACTTACAGCGTTCTGATCGCCAGTGGACTGCAGCAGACACACTCAAAAACGTTGTTGTCAATTTGCGCCATCCCGATGGACGCATCGAGGCACTCGCCATCGGCGTGCCTGGCGACCGTGAAGTAGACATGAAACGCCTTGAAGCACAAGTATCACCAGCCGAAGTGGTGCCGTTTGATGACACACACTTTGCGGCAAATCCAAAACTCGTTAAGGGCTACATCGGACCAAATGCCTTAGGTCTTGCACATTCCACGGGCGTGCGCTATTTGCTCGACCCACGTATTGCCGATGGCAGCGAATGGATTACTGGAGCAAATGCAGCAGGCAAACACGTTGCACATCTTGTGCATGGCCGAGATTTCACAGCAGACGGAGTAATCGACGTTGCCGAAGTGCGCGACGACGATACTTGCCCATCGTGTGCTTCCGCACTGATCATCAAACGCGGTATCGAGATTGGTCACGTGTTCCAACTCGGTCGAAAATATGCAGAAGTTCTGGGCTTGAGCGTGCTCGACAAAAATGGCAAGGCTCAAACCGTCACGATGGGCTCGTACGGCATTGGAGTTTCTCGTGCAGTTGCCGCGATAGCCGAAGCAACGTGTGACGACATTGGTCTGCGTTGGCCGCACGCCATTGCCCCATTCAATGTGCACATCGTGATGGCCGGCAAAGAAGACACTCTCATAACCGACACCGCGAACAATCTTGCACAGACTCTTGATGGCCAAGGAATACGTGTGTTGCTTGATGATCGTGTTGGCGTGTCGCCTGGCGTCAAATTTAAAGATGCCGAATTGATCGGCAATCCAATCATTGTTGTCGTGGGCAGAGGCGCAGCCAATGGCGTTGTCGAAGTACGCGACCGTTTGACTGGCATTGCTAGTGAAATAGCAATTGCTGATGCTGCGGCACACGTGAAAAGCGCCTGCGCGTCGAGCTAGCGATGCACTTACTGCGAGGCGTTGTCCAGCACTACGACTGGGGCGATCAACAGTTCATTCCAGAATTTCTTTCGACAGAAGCCGATGCTCAACCATGGGCCGAATTGTGGTTTGGTACACACCGAGGTGGACCATCGCTCGTAAAAAATGCAACCGGAAGTCAGCCACTTGAGCAACTGACTGGCGATCTTTCTTTCCTTGTCAAAATTATTGCTGCCAATAAACCCCTTTCGCTACAGACTCACCCCACCGACGAACAAGCAGCGAGTGGGTTTCAACAAGAAAACGAAATCGGAATTTCGCTCGACGCTCCGCAACGCATCTACCGAGATGCATCAGCAAAACCCGAACTGCTGATTGCGTTGACTTCATTTGATGCAATTTGCGGATTTCGCTCGATAGAAGAATCGCTTGAATTGTGCAAACGATTTGGCTGGGCGCAACTCGCAGAGCATCTTGAGAATGACGGACTCGCTGAATGTGTGCGCTGGGCATTGACAACTGGGCCACACCAACTCCCTGCACAAATGCCTGCATGGGCTGGTCGGTTGGCAAGCATGTATCCAGGAAACGGAGGCGTGCTCGTTGCATTGTTGATGCACCACGTTCGGCTTTCTCCTGGTCAGGCGCTCTTTCTTGGCGCAGGCAATGCACATGCATACCTCAGTGGCTCCGGTGTTGAAGTGATGTCGTCATCAGACAACGTGGTGCGAGCAGCCTTCACCAAAAAGTATGTCAGCGTTGACGAATTCTTGGCCGTCGCACGTTTTGAATCGATTCCCTCACCGGTTGTCAATGCAACCGAAGTGATTCCAGGTCGGTTCACCTACCCCGTCTCCACATCGCGTTTTGGAGTTGAGCGCATTGAGATTGCTGGAGAGACGACGGTCAAGGCAACGCACCACGCGGAAATATTGGTCTGCACTGCTGGTGATGCCACCACAATCAGGCGAGGTCAGGCATGTGTGTTGCACAACAACGAATCGATACAACTCACCGGATCCGCAACTGTGTTTCGCACATGGGGAACGCATTGAACCTGCGGGTGCGCAGAACTCTCACCATTTTCGCTGTCGCGCTGGTTTCTTGCATCTTCGTTGGCAATGCACGCGCTGTCGAACCCACACACACGCTGCTGATTCTTGGCGACAGCATTACTTGGGGAGCCAATTACAAAGGGTTTGGCAATGTAACGCCGCAACTACAGAGCCTCGGCACATTTGACAAAGTAATTGTGGATGGTGCGTTCTCTCGCAATATCAGTGGCCCTGCCAGCACGCTGCAAAACGGTGTGAAGACATATGCCAAGTATCTCAAGGCAAAAGTACGACCCTCGGCTGTCATCGTGGCACTTGGGAGCAACGACTTACAAGGTTCAATCAAAGTGCGATACTACGAGAATCGAATTCGTGAACTACTCACATTGATCGGCGAAATTCCGGTGGTGTGGGTTAATGTTTCGCGAATTGATAGTCAGTATTACATTCGCGCATCACCAGTGTTTAACAGAGTGCTCAATCGTGTTGCACTCGATTACCCAAACGTCTCGGTCGTTGACTGGTACACAATGATCTCTGCCAACCCCAAGTGGTTTGCCTTTGACAAACTGCACTTGCAACCAGTTGGATATAGAGCGCGCGCAATTCTCTACATCGAGATTGCACAAAACTTGTGGAATGTGGTTGTGCCTACAACAACAACTACAACGACCACTACGACGATCGTCTCGACAACGACCATTCCTGGCTAGTTGCTAGTTGCCGGCAACTTTCTTTCGTATTTCAACAATTTTCTCGTCGGCATGATTGACATCATCGCCGTGCTCTTTGAGCAACATATTGCGGTCTTTTGTTGCTTCGCGCTCGGCGAGCGCGGTGTCAACGCGAGCAATTGCAGCCTCCACACCGTGTTCGTGAATATATGTGGCCCAGTCAATGAGCGCCTCCACCATTTCCGACTCTGGCACTACCGCAACGTTGCGGCCCTTGACGAACAAGTGGCCTCGTTTGTTGCCCGCCGCAATACCTAAGTCAGCTTCACGTGCTTCGCCTGGACCATTAACAACACAGCCCATGACCGCAATTTGCAACGGAATCATTTTGTCTGCAAATGCAGCTTGTGCACGATTGGCGACATCTATGACATCAATCTCTGCTCGCCCACAACTTGGGCATGCAATCAAGTCAACATTTTTGCGCTCACGCAAACCGAGCGACTCAAGCAATTGCCTGCCTGCTCGTGCTTCTTCCACTGGGTCGGCAGTGAGGCTGTACCGGATCGTGTCGCCGATGCCTTCCATGAGCAACGTCGAGATTCCTGCTGTTGCCTTAATCAGTCCACCTGGCAGTGGCCCGGCTTCGGTGACACCAAGATGCAACGGATGATTGGTCACTTCGCTCAACTGGCGATATGCCTCGATCATGAGCGGAACGTTGGAAGCCTTGACAGAAATTTTGATCAAATCAAAATCAACTTCTTCGAAATATGCGATTTCTTGCAAAGCAGATTCCACCATCGCTTCAGCAGTCAGGCCGCCATATTTTTCATACAACGCTGGGTCAAGAGATCCACCGTTGACACCAATCCGAATTGGCACCTTGCGATCGCGAGCCTCGGATGCAACCGCTTTGATGTGTTCAGGTTTACGAATGTTCCCAGGATTGAGTCGCAATCCATGCACACCCGCTTCCATCGCCGCTAACGCCATCTTGTATTGATGATGGATATCGGCGATGATCGGCACTGGCGAACGGGGAACTATTTGGGCAAGACCCTCAGCGGCTTCAGCTTCGTTGCACGTACAGCGCACGATGTCGCAGCCGGCCGCAGCAAGGGCATAAATTTGCTGCAACGTACCTTCAACATCGGCTGTCTTGGTGATGGTCATTGACTGGACGGTCACCGGA
>JBJOEQ010000090.1:0-8452 GCA_046049195.1 Actinomycetota bacterium
CGCAATGTTGCGGGGTGGGTGTTGCAACTTGGAGACACAACTACACAGTTTTCCAATGTTGACGAGAGCCGATTACTGCAAGTCATCAAGGTTTTGGGCAAGGGACCATCGCAAGAAGTCGTAGATCTTGCCCGTTGGGCTGCTCACATGTGGGTCGGACGTCTTCGAGCATTTTTCGTAGCAGCGTCACCAGCGACGCTTGTTGCGGCGTTGCCTGGTTCGCGTTACACGCAACCAAGTCAGCGAAAAAATTTCGAGAGTGACGAACAGATTGTGGATGTAATGAGTGCAGCTGGTGTTTGCGTTGTGCGCCGAGGTCCAGCATGTAGCCCACGATCATTGATTACTACTGCAGCCGCACAGGGCCCGGTGCTCGTAGTTATTCCAACGATTAATCGTGCACGCCTGATGGCGGCGTCGTTACGTGAGCACGGACTCAGCGTTGCAGTCATGCCTCAGGACTGGGCGATTGCTGCTGGCGGAGTTGATGTGGTGATTGGCGCTCGCTCGGCTATCTGGTCGAGCGTGCCTTTGTTGAAGAGCATTTTCGTCATTGATGAGCACGATGATGCTTTGCAAGAAGAACGCTCTCCCTCTTGGCATGCCCGAGACATTGCAATTCATCGTGCTGAGACGCTTGGCATTGCGTGTGTATTGGTTTCGCCCGTTCCAAGCCTTCGGGCTCTACATGGTGTTGCGGGTGTGGTGGCAAGTCTGGATGCCAATACTGAGGCGAGTCATTGGCCACAAATTCGGGTGATTGACCGTCGGCTGGACGAACGTTGGTCATCTTCGATGCTGTCGTCAGATTTGATCGAGCAGTTGAGAGATCATTCGCGTCGCATTGTGTGCGTGCTCAATGTGAAGGGGCGTGCACGATTGCTTGCATGCGCTAGTTGTCGCGATCTAGTGCGGTGTGATGTCTGTGAGGCTGCGATGACGATGTCGTCGAGCAAACAACTCGAGTGCCCGCGGTGTGCAAACGTGCGACCGGCGATATGTGTCAAATGTGGTTCAGGAAAACTCGCGGTAATCAAAGCTGGCGTTTCTCGGTTGCGCGAAGAATTGGCTGCTGCTGCCGGAAGGCGGGTTGATGAAGTTGTAGAGGTTTCTGGTGGTGGTATTGCAGAAAAGAGTGGAAAAGATAAAAAGAGCGAAGTTGTCGATCAGACAAAAATGCTGTTCGTTGGCACTGAGGCCGTACTGCATCGTGTGCGCGATGTAGACACAGTTGTATTTCTCGATATCGATCAAGAGATTTCTGCTCCTCGATATCGGGCGGCTGAGATAACGCTCTCACTGGTTGTGCATGCCACGCGATTGGTAGGGCGCTCAAAACGAATGCAAACGAATGCCCGAGGAGAAGACACTGCAGGTGGTGGTCGTGTGATAATTCAATCGATGTTGGCAGATCACGCCTTGTTGCGCGGACTTGTCACTCATGATCTGAGCGAGTTTGTAGAAGAAGAAATGTCGAGACGAAAATTCATGCAGTTGCCCCCATATGGCGCATTGGCCCAAGTGAGCGGAACAGGTTTTGATCAACTCGCTGACATATTGCGCAGCAACGTTTTGCTGCAGGTTTCGGCAACAAATAAAGATTCCGTATTGGTGAAGTCGAGTGATTGGGAGATGCTTGCAACTTCGCTTTCCGACGCGCTTACGAGAGCATCAACACGTGGCAAGAAAGCTTTGCGGATTAAAACTCAGATTGATCCGCCACGCGCATAGGGCGTACGCGTAGAACCCGATATCCCTGCTTGCTGACGAGGCGATCCACTTGGTATCCGATAGATGTGAGCCAGACCGCGAGGGAGTCGGAACCTAAATTTCTATTGACAACAAGCCATGCCTCGCCAGTTTCAGTGAGCTTCGACAACCACAGTTGCAGAAGGGCATGCAACTCGTTTTTTCCGATGCGGATGGGAGGGTTCGACCAAATCAAATCAAAACGTAAATCCTGGGGGACTGAAGTTGGAAGAAGGACAGTGATGTTCGACAAATTATTCATCTTGGCATTGGAGGCAGTCAGCGCAATTGCGCGCTCATTCACATCGATTGCGTAAACGGTTGCTTTCGGGGAGCGTGCCGCCAGTGTGAGGGCAATTGCGCCCGAGCCACATCCGAGATCGAGAAAATTGCCCATTACTGGTGGTCTCGCAGCAGCATCGATCAGCACCATCGTGCCCGCATCGATTCCTTTTCGAGCGAAGACGCCACTGTCTAAGACCACCTGCAAAATTTTGTCATCCACACGGAGCTGTGCAGTTTTTTGTTTACTCGTGCCCGCAGTTGACCCAGTTCGTGGTTGATTAGTGAAGTACTGCTCGTCTCTCATATGCCTCGCTAGCCTTACACCATATGGCACAGAACACTCCAGCGGGCGCACCAAACGGTGGGTTTACGATTCGGACCTATGGCGACCCCGTGCTCAAGACCATGGCAGCCGAAGTCACGAATGTCGACGGCAAAATTGCAACTCTGTGTGAGCAGATGTTTGAAATGATGTACGAAGCTCCAGGCCTTGGTTTGGCAGCACCGCAGATCGGTGTGCAGAAGCAGATTTTCGTTTATGACGTTGACGATGACCCGCAGATAATTCTCAACCCAACGATTGTCGAGTCATCCGGCGAGTGGGTGTACGACGAGGGTTGCCTGTCAATACCTGGTCTGTATGTAGAGATGTTGCGCCCGAAGCAAGTTCTTGTGCGCGGATTGTCAATCGATGGAGAAGAGATCCACATAGAAGCGGACGAACTGTTGGCGCGATTGTTTCAACACGAGATCGATCATCTCAATGGAGTTCTGATGTTTGACCGCATGACTCCCGATCAGCGCAAACTCGCATTAGTCGAATATCGGCGTCAAGAAGAGCAACCGAAAACCAGCGAACCGGTGCACTTGCGATTGACGTGAAGTCCATTGCAACGTTGCCAAAGGGGCGAACAGAGCGCGTCATCTTTTTTGGAACTCCCGAGATTGCGGTTGGTCCGCTTCGAGCACTTGTTGCAGCTGGTTTCGTTGTAGATCTTGTTGTAACGGGTGTAGACAAGCGCAGGGGTCGTGGTTCACAAACTTCACCGAGTCCTGTCAAGGAGGCGGCACTTGAACTGCAACTGCCTGTTTCGCACGATGTGGCAGATGCGATTGCGCTGGTAACCAAAAATCGCACAAATAGTGCGAGCGAAACAACGAGATACCTCGGCGTGGTCGTTGCGTATGGTCATATCATTTCGACTGAAGCATTGCAAGTGTTGCCAATGATCAACATTCATTATTCATTGCTTCCTAGATGGCGTGGTGCGGCACCTGTTGAGCGTGCATTATTGGCAGGAGACGAACAAACCGGTGCGTGCATCATGCAGGTTGTCGAGCAGTTAGACGCAGGAGACATCTTGTCTTCGGCGACTACCCAGATCTCACAAACAGACACGACTGCGAGTTTGCGTGCACGCCTCGGAGAGATCGCAAATCCATTGCTGATTGAAGTGCTCCTAAATGGTGTGTCAACGACTCAGCCACAGACTGGTGACATAGTTGTGGCGGCAAAGATCACGCAAGCGGATCTTGAGATCGATTGGTCAAAGCCCGCGGCAGTTATAGATAGGCAAGTGCGCGTAGGTGGCGCCTTTACGTTTTTTTATGACAAGCGATTCAAAATTCATTCGCTCAAAGTTTCAGCCGAGATTTTCATCTCGGCATCTGGCAACATGATGGTTGTGAACGATCGAGTTTTAGTTGCATGTGGGCAAGGAGTTGTCGAACTGGTCGAGATTCAGCCAGAGGGCAAACCTCGCATCAGTGCTCAAGATTGGAAGAAGGGTGCGCGACTCGATGCGCAGAGTCGTCTCGGATCATGAACGGCGTCGTTGCAAGTTTTAACAGCCATCGAGGGCTTGGCTTTATCGCCGTAGGTGATACCCAATACTTATTTCACTGTGCCGAGATTGTTGATTTGACTCGCGAGATTGAGGTTGGCGCACGGGTGAGCTTTGTGGTGGCTCATCGATTTGGCAATCTTGAGGCTTCCGAGATCATCAAGCTGTAGGTGGTGCTACGGCGCCCTTGATCTGCACGAAAGCCAATCGAATATTGCCCAAAGCGTCGTTGAGTGTTGCATGCTCCTCTCCGAGCCGTGGTCCGAGTCCTTCAACGAGGCATGCAACAGCGTCGATGGCCAGTGCGGCTTCAACTAAATGAGGTGGTTCGGCCGACAGATGTATGGCAGCCAGTTCGTAGAGACCCATGATGTGATTGACCACAACGACTTCTGCTGGGGCCTCGCCTAAGCGTTCGCGGGCATCAGCAAGGGCATCGGCAGCGTCTTCGAGTTGGTCAGTATTTGGATCGGTGGGGAGTTGACTCATGTGCGATACGCTAATAGCCCAAGTGGGGAACATTGTTCCTCCACCTGACCACAAGATTTCAGCACAAATATCGTCTGTAGGGACGTGAACCGGGGCTGGCAAGTGCGTTTGGGTCGGCAGTGCTGGTGAGGTTTTGTACCCGGCGCTTCGACTTCTGCGTGCCTTCCAACTCGGTGATCATCTCGAGAGACGTCATCAACTACAGGAGGCCACACCGCTTGCATAAAAGAGTCCAGCCATAGCACCGCCAATTAACGAACCAAGGTACAACGAAAGAATTCGCGCTCGCGAAGTTCGCCTCGTTGATGCAGATGGTTCACAAGTTGGAGTCGTATCAATTGTCGAAGCACTCGAAAGAGCAGCCAAGGCAGAACTTGATCTCGTTGAAGTAGCAGCTCAAGCAGACCCGCCCGTATGTCGCATTATGGACTACGGAAAGTTCCGTTATGAAGAAGCACAGCGGATCAAGGAATCGCGCAAGAAGACGATTCAGATCACGATGAAAGAGGTGAAGTTCAAGCCGAAGATCGGTAAAGGTGACTTCAATACCAAAGTGCGCCACATCCACGAGTTTCTCGAGGAAGGCCACAAGGTCAAAGTCACCTTGCAGTTCAGAGGTCGTGAAATGGCTCACCCGGAGTTAGGAACCAAAATTCTTGACGCCGTTATCGAAGATTTAGGTCAATTGGCTCGCGTGGACACCATGGCGAGACTTGAAGGCCGAAATATGACGATGGTGCTCTCACCAGAAAAGAAAACAGCGGCAAAGAAACCAACTACAAAACCAGCTGCTCCGGCAACTACAACAACGGCACCAGTCGCGACATCAACACCAGTCGCAACGACTGCACCTGTTGAAGAAGCGCCAGTTGCGGCAGTTGAAGTAATAGCCGAAGCAGCGGCCGAATAATTTCTTATCCACAAACAATCTCGACAGAAACAACAGGAGACACACAATGCCAAAGATGAAAACATCAAAGACCACGGCCAAGCGTTTTAAGACGACAGGCACCGGCAAATTGCGCCGTCAGCAATCGATGCGTCAGCACTTGTTTGAACACAAGGCTTCAACTCGTACGCGCCGTCTCGATGGTTCAGTAGACGTTCACTCTGGCGATGTCAAGCGCATCAAGCGCCTCTTGGGCATGCGCTAGAGATTTCAGATCATTCACATTCGACGATAAGACAACTTGACGAAAGGGTTTTAACATGGCACGCGTAAAAAGAGCAGTACATGCAAGAAAGAAACACAAAGCAATTCTCGAGAAGGCTAAGGGTTACTACGGCGATCGCAGCCGCACATTCCGTTCGGCTAACGAGCAAGTTCTTCACTCCGGTCAATATGCGTTTCGTGACCGTCGTGCAAAGAAGGGCGAGTTCCGCAGCTTGTGGATCGCCCGTATCAATGCTGGCTGTCGCCAAAATGACTTCACATACAGCCGCCTGATTGCAGGATTGTCAAAAGCTGGCGTTGTTGTCGATCGCAAGATCATGGCCGACCTCGCAGTGCATGACGAAGCCGCTTTCAAAGCCTTAGTAGAAACCGCAAGAGGGGCGCTCGTCTGAGCGAGACTCGACTCGGTTTCACACATCCGCGCGTACAGCGACTGCGTCGACTTGCAAGTCGGCGCAGTGAACGGATCGAAGAGGGTTGTTTCGTAGTTGAAGGGCCAACGCTGATTGCTGAAGCAATCAGTGCTGGTTGGCATGTTGAAGAACAATTTGTTGCGCCCGATGGAACGGCGGTATTGGGTAGCAATACACCTGTGCACATTCTTGAAAATGGCGTTCTCGAACGTGTTGCTTCGACAACTTCTCCACAACCCGTGATTGCGATTGTCCGACGGCGCACGTTTGGCATCGATTCGATCAAGACAGCGCAGTGGGTAGTCGTTGCCGATGGCATTTCCGATCCCGGAAATCTGGGCACCATCTTCCGTTCAGCAGAAGCCGCAGGTGCATCGGCCGTTGTTCTCACTCCTGGAACAGTCGAGGCATTTAATCCCAAAGTTGTTCGCGCATCTGCTGGATCAATGTTTTATGTACCAATCATTGAGGACGTCAAAACCTACAAATTGCAGGCCGCAGGTTTTCGTGTCATCGGCACGTCGTCCCACGACCAAGAGGGAAGTAAGGACTACACCTCGGCCAATTTCACTGATCGTGTTGCGATCGTCGTTGGCAATGAGGCGCACGGCTTGGTTGACTCGAGCAATATCGATGAGTGGGTCATGGTTCCACATCGAGGTAGAAGCGAGAGTCTTAATGTCGCGATGGCTGCGACTCTGGTGTGTTTCGAAGTTGCTAAACAACGGGATCACGCAGCCTCCAACGAGTAAAGTGTTGGTTGTATGTCAAGTGACGCAACTTCAGATGTTGGCACCCAGGTAGAAGCCGCCCGTTTGGCCGCTTTAGCCCAAATTGCGAGTGCCACGGACGCAGCTTCAGTAACAAAAATTGGCAGCGAGCTAGCCGGTAAAAAGAGTGTTCTCAATACGTTGCGCGCTTCCCTTGGCAAGATTCAAGATCCGGAGGCCCGCAAACTCGCAGGTCAAGTGATCAATGAGAGTGTGCAGCAAGTGGAAGCGGCTTTGCAGCAGCGAGTCGCAGAGTTTGTAGTGCAAGAGCGTGCAGCCCAGGTGGCTGGTGAATCGTTGGACCTTACTGAGTTTGTGACAACTAATCGGCGCGGATATTCGCACATTGTGACGCAGGCAATGCAGAGACTTGAAGATGTGTTTATCGGGCTCGGTTTTCAGGTTGCCGAAGGTCCGGAGGTTGAAACCGATTTTTATAATTTTGAGGCTCTCAACATGCCTCGCTCGCATCCCGCACGCAGCGAGTTTGACACCATGTTTATTGAACCGTTTTCGAGCGAGCACGAAGCCAATACGGTGTTGTTGCGCACGCACACTTCACCAGTTCAGATTCGTGTGATGCAAAGTTGGGAACCGCCAATTTATGCAATTATGCCCGGCAGAGTGTTTCGTCGCGACACTCCAGACGCCACGCACATGCCAGTGTTTCATCAAATTGAAGGTCTCGTGATCGATCGCGACATTACGTTTGCGCATCTCGCAGGCATCATCGAATCATTTACCAAGGCGTTTTTTGGCAGCGAGTTCACAAGCAGACTTCGACCCTCATTTTTCCCGTTCACCGAACCATCCGCAGAGTTTGATATCAAACGACCTAACGGCGACTGGATCGAACTCGGTGGCTGCGGAATGGTGCACCCAAATGTGTTGCGCGCGGGCGGCATAGACCCAGACGAATACACAGGCTTCGCATTTGGGTTCGGTATTGACCGCATGGCCAAAGAGCGCCACAATGTCGAAGACATCCGCGAGATGTACACCAATGACCTGCGCTTCCTGAGGCAGTTCTCATGAAGATTCTGCACTCGTGGCTAAATGAATTTGCCGATTTCGGAAATGATGTTGATGCGATTGCGGCATCACTGACCAAGCTCGGTCTGGCAGTTGAGAGTGTCGAGCAAGTTGGCCTACCCGTCAAGGGTGTCGTCGTAGCCAAAGTGCTGCGTACGGAACGTCATCCCGATGCAGCAAAAGTGCATCGCGTGTATGTCGATGCAGGTGACGGAGTCGAAAAACATGTGTGGTGTGGTGCATTCAACATGAAGCCAGGCGACCTCATTCCGCTTGCAACGCTGGGAACGAATATGCCCGACGGTCGCGTGATCAGCCAGCGGGGAATCCTCGGTATTGATAGTGAAGGCATGTTGTGCTCGGGAACCGAGTTGGGTATTACTGCAGATGCAACCGGAATCATGATTTTGCCCGCTCATTTGGATTTGGGCACTGACGTATTTGGCGCATTGGGAATAGATCAAGACGTTGTTTTTGATTTGGATGTGACGCGTAATCGTCCCGACTGCACTGGATATCTTGGGGTTGCGCGAGATCTCGCAGCGCACATGAAACTGCCTTTGAAGCCACAAAAAAGTGCAACGTGGACAAAGGGTAAGAAGAGTGAAATTGCCGTCAATATTCGCGCCAGTGATCGTTGCGCACGCTTCAGTGTCACCGTGATGTCCGGTGTTGTCGTAACCGATTCACCGGCAT
>JBJOEQ010000091.1:0-13037 GCA_046049195.1 Actinomycetota bacterium
AGCGTGTCGCTTCGCTTCTTGCTGATGGTAAAGACATCTTGTTCCTTGCCAATCACGGTGTGTTGGTGATAGCGGACACGATTGCACAAGCCTTTGACGAGTTGTACTACCTCGAAAAGGCGGCACAATTGCAAGTGATTGCTCTTTCGACTGGGCGCGAACTCCAAATCGTTGACAATGAGACTGCGGCCCTTGCATGCAAGCAGTGGCGCGAGTATCCAGAGGCTGCCGAGTTGCATTTTGCAGCCTTGATGGACATTCTTGATATTGAGTCAGCCGACTACATTAAGTGAGTCCGATTAAACCCCCCAGAGCCAAAAGGTAGAACAATTCTATGAAAGCAGCAGTATGTCGCGAGTTTGGTAAGCCACTCGTCATCGAAGAAGTACAACTTGCCGATGCTGGTCCTGGCGAAGTTCGTGTCAAGGTTTCGGCCGTCGCAATTTGTCATAGCGATATCACCTACGCAGAGGGTTCGTGGGGCGGCACATTGCCAGCCATCTATGGTCATGAGTGCGCTGGTGTTGTCGAAAAAGTTGGCGCTGACGTCACGACTGTCAAAGTGGGCGAGCACGTTGTTGTCACCTTGATTCGCTCGTGCGGACACTGTCACGGTTGCAGCATGGGCAACCCTGTTACCTGCTCGACACAATTTCCCCTCGATGCCAAGTCGCCGATCACCGATGCACAAGGCAACTCGATTGTGCAGAGCATGCGCACCGGTGGCTTCGCCGAGTTTGTACTCGTGCACGAGTCACAGTGCGTCACAGTTCCAAAAAACATTCCGATGGCAAGTGCATCGCTCCTTGCGTGCGGTGTCATCACTGGTTTTGGTGCAGTCACCAATACTGCAAAAGTTCCTGCCGGAAGTCATGTGGTTGTAATTGGCACAGGTGGTGTTGGTCTCAATGCGATTCAGGGTGCACGAGTGAGTGGCGCACGCACAGTCATTGCGATTGACATCGCCGACAACAAGATTGCCGCGGCAAAAGATTTTGGTGCAACACATGGCATCAACTCCAAAACCGAAAACGTTGCAGAGCGCGTAATTGAGCTCACCGATGGCCGCGGTGCCGACTACGTGTTTGTGACTGTTGGTGTGAAGTCGGCATTCGACTCGTCATACGGCATGCTGGCCAAGAGCGGTTCGGTAGTGCTTGTGGGCATGCCTGCAAGCGGCGTGATGTCAGAAATTGATCCTGGCACGATGGCTGCTTACAGCCAAAATATTCTGGGTTCAAAGATGGGTTCGGCTCGAATTCAAGTCGACATTCCAAACCTTGTTGGTTTGTACAACCAGGGTCGGGTCAAGTTAGACGAACTCGTCACCAAGACATATCCGATCGAAGAAATCAATGAAGCAATCGACGCAGTGAAGCGCGGCGAAGCACTTCGCAATGTGATTGTGTTCTAGGCGACTGCTCTCTAATGAAAATTGTCGACGTCAAAACATTTGTGGTGGGTAACCCACCTCCGCGTTTTGGCGGTCGATACTTTATTTTTGTCAAACTCACTACAGACTCTGGCATTACGGGCATTGGCGAGGTCTACACCGCCACTTACTCACCCCATCTTGTGGCCAAGATGATTGAAGAAGTTGCTCAACGACACGTCGTTGGAAGCGATCCGTTTCATATCGAGATGATGTGGCGCAATGTGTACGGCCGCGGGTATTCGTTGCGCCCCGACCTCACAACGGGTGGCATCGTGAGCGGTCTCGAGATGGCCATGTGGGACATCTGCGGTAAAGAGACTGGAAAGCCCGTGTACGAATTGCTGGGTGGTCGCGTGCACGACAAATTACGCGCATACACGTATCTCTATCCACCCGTTGGCGTCGATGTCTATGCAGATGATCCGGTGTACAGCGACCCCGATGCAGCGGCCGAGGCTGCGGTGCGCGAAGTTGAACGCGGTTTTACTGGTGTCAAGTTTGATCCAGCCGGAAGGTATTCGGTGTTTGACGGTCGGCAGCCTGCGTTGCATGCAATTGATCTCTCGGTCAAGATGGTGCGCGCAGTACGCGAAGCTATTGGCACTCGCGCCGACATCTTGTTTGGCACTCACGGTCAGTTCACCGCATCGGGTGCAATTCGACTTGCCAAGCAACTCGAAAAGTACGACCCATTGTGGTTTGAAGAGCCAGTTCCGCCAGATTCGCCAGAAGAAATTGCCAAGGTTGCTCGCGCCACCAGCATTCCAATTTCGGCAGGCGAGCGATTGACAACAAAGTACGAGTTTCATCAACTCCTCAAAACTGGCGCGGCATCAATTTTGCAACCAAACCTTGGGCGTTGCGGGGGATTACTTGAAGGCAAGAAGATTGCATCCATGGCCGAGGTGTATCACGCGCAAATTGCGCCGCACCTGTATTGCGGACCAGTTGTTGCTGCTGCCAACATCCAACTCGCCACGTGCACACCAAACTTTTTGATTCTTGAAACCATTCAGGGGTGGCAGGGCTTTCATGCCGAACTCGTCAAAACGTCAATCAAATTTGAGGGCGGCTTTATCATCCCGCCAACCGAACCTGGTTTGGGTATCGAACTGAATGAGAAAGTTGCGCTCGCCAATCCATACACCGGCAGCGAGCTGCATCTCGAGATGAGTTCGGTACCAGCAACACTGCTGTAGTTTTTGATCATCATGTCTCATGGTCGCGCAATCCCGCTTTGGCAAGAGGGCGCGCTGTTCAATGCCACCACTCGACGAAACGCTGTTGATGGCATTGTCGAATCCGATGTCGTCATTGTCGGTGGCGGGTACACAGGGTTGTGGACGGCTTTTTATCTCAAGCAACTCGCCCCACAATTATCGATCTCGCTCGTTGAGTCACAATTTGTTGGGTTTGGAGGCAGTGGTCGCAACGGCGGTTGGTGCAGTGCATTTTTGCCCATGTCACCAAACGAGATGTCGGCTGAACATGGTGCGCAAGCAATGCGCTTTTTGCAGGATCAAATGTTTGCAACTGTGGATGAGATTGCTCGTGTTGCTCAGACGCACAATATTGCATGCGATTTCCACAAGGGTGGCACTATCACTTCGGCCTCAAACCCGGCACATGTCGAGCGATTGCATCACTACATAGATGATTGGCATGCTGCAGGGTTTAGTGATACCGATATGACTTGGGAAAGTGCCGAACAGATTTCGCAACGCATTCACGTTTCGTCCACTTTGGGTGGCATGTATAGCCCGCATTGCGCTGTGGTGAACCCGTGGAAGTTGGTGACAGGGTTGGCACGAACAGTGGAGAGTCTTGGTGTCGCGATTTTCGAGGATTCGCGCGCACTGATGATTGAGCCACGCAGGGTCGTGCTCGAGCGGGGTGAAGTTCGTGCCAAATGGGTGGTCAATGCTCTTGAGTCCTTCACCTCACAACTTCCTGCAGGCAAGCGCAAGATCGTTCCGTTGTATTCGCTGATGGTGGCAACCGAGCCACTTTCCGAATCTGTGTGGCGTTCACTTGGTTGGACGCATCGTGAAACCTTCGCTGATGGTCGCAACATGGTCACCTATGCGCAACGTACGGCTGATGGCCGCATTGCATTTGGTGGTCGCGGTGCGCCGTATCACTTCGGCTCAAGTATTTCTGATTCGTATGACCGCAACACAACAATTCATGGTCGACTTGAGCAAACTGTGCGAGAGATATTCCCTCAAGTAGCCGACGCGCAATTCACTCATCACTGGGGTGGGCCTGTTGGCGCACCACGCGACTGGCACGCATTCGCCAATGTCGACGTCGAATCCGGCCTTTGTGCAGGTGGTGGATATGTGGGGGATGGAGTCGCACTTTCCAATTTGGTGGGTCGAACACTTGCGCATCAGATTGTCGGTACTGGTGACGCACTTACCCGCTCTGCGCTTGTCAATCATCAGTCAAAACAATGGGAGTTTGAGCCACTGCGTTGGCTGGGTGTCAATTCGTTGTTGGCCCTCACCGAATATGCCGACAAGGTAGAGCGGCGCACTCATCGACCAATGAAACGATTGCTCGCATTGCGCGACGGATTGTTGGGTTAACGATAAATCCGCTCGAAGTGTAGAATCTTCGTCATGGTGCGACACGACGAATTTCATTTGGGTAATCACATCGACTTGCTTCGAGCGACCGTGCTTGGTGCAAATGACGGAATTATTTCAACCGCATGTTTGATCTTGGGTGTGACTGCAGCAGATGCTCAGCGCGGAACCATCATTACTGCTGGTATTGCAGGCTTGGTTGCTGGTGCTGCATCAATGGCCATCGGCGAATATGTTTCGGTGAGTGCGCAGCGCGATGCCGAACAGGCCGACATCGCAAAGGAAACATGGGAACTTGCGCACACTCCTGAACACGAACTTGATGAACTGACTGCAATTTATGTAGCGAAAGGTCTCAACAGTCAATTGGCTCGGGATGTAGCAATCGAACTAACAAATAAAGATGCACTAAAAGCGCACTTGGCAGAGGAACTTGGTATTTCGCAATCCAATATGGCGCGACCGCTTCAGGCGGGTGTGAGTTCGGCAAGTTCGTTTTCGGTTGGCTCAGCAGTCCCGCTCATTGCCGTGGCTCTTGCGTCATCTACGCAGCGCATTGAGACAACAATTATTGTTGCTGTATTCGCACTTGTGGTACTCGGTGTCACTAGTTCAACAGTGGGTGGCGTTCATCCTGCACGTCCGACCATAAGAATTGTGATTGGCGGACTTGCAGCAATGGCTTTCACCATGGCTGTTGGTCGGCTTGTGGGTGCTGCCATTATCTAAAGACCGACTCGTCTTTGCAATGAGGATGATGTAATGCTGTTGGTACATGAGTATCCCTGTAGATCGTGTTCGCATTCGCTCATCAGATCTTTTTGCGATCAAACCCTTTCGGTTGTTATGGGCAAATAGTTTTTTGTTTATTTTGGTGCAAAGCACCCAACGATTTGCTTTTGTGTGGTTGGCGCTTGAGTTGGGTGCAAAGTCCGACATTAGCGGTTTGATTCTCTTTGTGATGGGTGTTCCGGTAATTCTGATCTCTCTCATCGTTGGCGTGATGAGTGATCACATGAACAGAAGAACACTGCTTGTAGTCAGCCAAGCGGGTGCATTGGCTATCACCATTGTGATTGCGTGGATGGTCACTACTGGAAATATAACTATTAGTTGGGCGATCGTTGGATCATTTATCTCTGGCATTTTTATTGCAATCGGATCTCCTGTGCGTTCGGCGATTGTTCCATCAATTGTTCCTTCCGACAAACTTGTTGGTGCCATCGCTGTCAACACAATCGGTAGCAATTTGGGACTGATGATTGGCCCGGCAACTGCTGGTCCTGCGATCGCGGCGTGGGGCATTGAAGGCGCATTTTGGTTGCAAGCGGCGATGCATCTGATCGGATTTATTGCACTCATTCAGTTGCGGCTACCGCCAAGTGTCAATTTGCAGCGTCGTCGAATGCGAGAAGAGATTTTTGGTGGTCTCAATTTTATTCGCGGACATGCCGAGGTCCGTTCTTTTTATGTGTTGCTCTCTGCCTCAATTTTGTACATGATGGCTCCATGGATTGTGCTTGGTCCACAAATTGCCAAAGAGCAAGCCGGAGCGACGGGTAGTCAGACAACACTGTTGTTTGCAATGCTTGGTGTGGGTCAGTTTGTTACTTCAATGGGGATTCTCCGCTTTAATCACAAGCTGGTCCAGAAGGGACTGTGGTTTATCTGTGGTCTTTGCTGGGGCGGTTTTGTCCAAGTTGCGCTTGGTCAATCGAGATCTATTGCAATGATGGGGTTGCTCTTGTTTGCGTGGGGGTTGGGTGGCGGTTTTTATATGAATCTCAGCCAGACGTTAATTCAGAACAACACGCCACCTGCCGTGATGGGTCGGGTGATGGCAGTGCATTCACTGTTGATGTCAGGACTTGCTCCTATCGGTGCACTGCTGGTGGGAATTATCGCGCGAAGAGTTGATTCTGCTCCGCTTACATTTTCAGTTGCAGGAGTCTTGATGCTGATGACAGCGATCTATTTTTTGATCACAAAAAAGAATTTGCGGTCAATGGCTTAGAATGCGTTTATGACTATTCACTTTCGCGCACTCGACATTCCTGCATCCGAACTGGCTCAAAAGCCGCTGGGTCAACCTTCGGCTGAACCATTGACCGGAGAGATTCTTACTCGTGCTCAAGTATTCCTCGACAATGAGACAGTGACTGCGGGAACGTGGGAGTGCGAGCCAGGTGCATCGCGTTGGGAATTCACAACGCGTGGTGAAGTGATCTACGTTTTGAAGGGCCGCATGATCGTGCACGAAGATGGTGGCGAACCAGTTGAACTCACCGCGGGTTCGAGTTGCATCTTTCCAATTGGATGGAAGGGCAAGTGGACCGTTATCGAGACACTGCGCAAAGTGTTCGTCGTCTATCGCACGAACTAGCTATAACGAACTAGTTAGCTAATAGCAATACGGATGAAATGGGGTCCATCGCTCTTGAGTGCGGCATCAAGAGATGTTGCAAGTTGTTCAGGTGTCGTTACGTCAACTGCATTCCAACCAAATCCGCGAGCGATTGCTGATGGATCGTGTGAAGTTACGTCAACTCCCATGCGTGGCGCTTGTACGTCGTCAAATGATGTGCGAATTTGTTCGTAGCCACTGTTATCCCACAGCACCATCGTGATGTTGCTCTTGAGATCATGCGCTGCTGCCATTTCGGCAACGGTAAATAGCCAACCGCCGTCGCCTGCAATAGCAAGAACGGGTCGGTCTGGTGCGGCTACCGCTGCACCGATTGCCATTGGCAGTGCGCAACCGAGTGTGCCAAAACCATAAGGCGCTAGCCATGAGCGGCTGCGAGATGCTGGCAGCCACCAGTGAGCTGAGTAACCGAGTTGGGTTGAGTCAAGCGCAACGATCGCGTTTTCTGGCAGCCATTGTTCGATGACTTGTAGCCACGGAACAAACGTGTTGCTTGTCTTATTTCGCGCATGGTCTCGCCATTGCTGCGTTCGCTGCGCACCTGTAGTTGCATTGCGCGCCACAATGCCACGAGCAAGTGATGTCATTGTGTGCGCGGCATCACCAACAATGCCGACTGTTGGGGTGGTGCGACGATTGATTTGTTCGGCGTCAATATCGATTCGCACAACGTTGCCACCAAATTGCAACGCTCTTCCATCGTTGTAGAGATCAGTATCAGACAACTCGGTGCCAACAACTATCACCACATCGGCAGCTTCGATATCTTTTTGCACACGACCGAAAACCAAACAGTTACCAGCACACAAGGGATGTGCAGACGACATGACGCCCTTGGCATTGCCGGTCAAAAGCACTGGCGCATCAAGAGCTTCGGCCAACGCAACGAGTTGGGTGGATGCATCGATTGTGCCACCACCAGCGATGATCACTGGCGCCGAAGACGAGTTGATGACGTCGAGCGCGCGAGCAATGTCGTTCTCAATGGCAATTGGACGAGCAGCAGGCGTGTGCACCTGCACAAATGGTGCGCACGGTTGAGCGAGCACGTCCATGGGGATTGCAATGTGCACTGGTCGCGGACGCGCTGAAGTAAATACATTCCATGCTCGTTCAATGAGCGCCGGAAGCATCGTTGGGTCGGTAACTGTTTCGCTAAACGCACAGACCGAGCGTGCAACTGCAGCCTGATCAGGAAGGTCATGTAATGGTCCAAAACTTTTGCCGAGTGCGTCAGTTGGAGTGGTGGATGCAATCACGAGCATTGGTCGCGAATCGTGATACGCCTGTGCAATTGGTGTGAGTGCATTGGTAAGCCCAGGGCCACTGATGAGCACGCAGATGCCGGGCTTGCCTGTCACGATTGACCAGCCATCGGCCATAAACCCTGCGCCCTGCTCGTGGCGCGGAGAGATGGCTTTCACGCCCGAGCGATGCAGACCGCGATACAACTCGATGTTGTGTACGCCAGGTATTCCGAATACAACATCTACGCCATATTCGCGCGACAACAGATCAATAATTGCTTCACCAACTTTGAGCTGCTCACGTGTCATGTTGGTTGGTGCTTACTTGCGCTCAGTGAGACACGTATCTGCGAGGCGTCGGATTCGAGTGCTTGCTTCTTTGAGCAATTCGGATTCAACGGTGAGCGCAACACGCACGTGGCCTGCGCCGCCGCTGCCAAAACTTTCGCCTGGCATTGCGCCTACATTTTCTTCATCAAGCAGTCGCCAGGCAAACTCTTCACCAGTTAAACCAGTTTTTCTAATGTCGAGCATGATGAACATTCCACCCTCGGGAAGGCGCGCCGAAACTGATGTTGAGTCTGCAAATGCGTTGACTAACACGGCTGCACGTTCTTTGTATGCGGCGCGCATGCGTTCAACCTCGGGGTGCGTTTCGTTTAATGCAACCGCAAGTGCGTCTTCGATAAATGGTTGTGATCCAAAGAGCATTGCTTCGGCAACGAGAACGAGTCGTGGAGTCACTTCGGCAGGGCATGCAACCCAACCAGCACGAAAACCTGGCAGTGCATGAGACTTGGAGATGGATGAAACACTCAGTGTGCGATGGCGTAGGTGTGGTCTGTCAAACGGTGAGCAGAACGTGCCATCAAATGTCATGTCTGCATACACCTCGTCACAGATGATCCATAGATCGTGGCGTTCGCATACTTCGCCAATCGCATCGATTTCTTCTACAGACAGCACTGCTCCAGTTGGGTTGCTTGGGTTATTGAGCAGCAATACTTTGGTGCGCGGTGTGATCGCGGCTTCAATGGCCGAGGCTGTGACGTGAAATCCGTTATCTGGAGAAGTTGATACGGCAACAAACGTTGCGCCTGATGCAGCAACCAGTCCTTCATATGTCGCGTAGTACGGATCGGGAACGAGCACTTCGTCGCCAGCCTCGACGAGCGTGAAGAGGGCAGTGCACAAACCATTCTGAGTACCCGCCGTGTAGAGAACTTCTTCGGGTGTGACGGGATTGCCCGAGCGCTTGCTGAGATGATTTGCAATTGCGAGGAGCGCTTCTGGCTCACCCTGCCCGGCTGCATAACGAGTGCGACCACTGCGCATCGAGTTGGCTGCTTGGTCAAGGACTTTTGCGGGTGGTGGCAAATCTGGCTCGCCAATTGACAACACGATGATTGGTTGTCCGAGTGCCGCCCTTCGCAGTGACTCTGAATGCACAGCCCATTTGGCTGCGCCAAGCCCCGTGAGGCGATCAGAGATTGGTGCAAACTTCATCAGGCTACAAATCTACGCTGTCAGACTGCGTCTACTACTCGTTGTAAAACGACGCGCACCCCTCCCATATCAGGGCGTTGCCAGATCATGTTTCCGTTTTCGTCAAGACGTCGTGTGACTTCAATTCCGGGAATGCCAACTGGGCGCAATACAAATACTGAATCCTCATAACTTGCCACAACATGAATTGGTGTTGTGTAGTCAAAGACGGAAACGTCGTGCACACCGTTTTCTTCGGTGCCATCTGCGCGACAATCAGCGATCGTTCCTCCACCACAATCAACGATTCGATTACCGCACTGCTCAATGCGCTCGGTATATGACATCAAGCGATCGTCTGGTGCTACTTGCACGCCACCGCGAGTTGCACTCATCGTTTTCCAGACACCGCGCAGGTCGGGTGCGCCTGCCACCAATGGCTCGGTGCAATCACCGAGAATCAGTGGGGGAAAGGTTGCGCCGTAACCACCAGGTGGTGTGTGCGCGACTGGAATTACAGATGAATGCATGACGCCACCATACAAGTTAGGTCAATGCATAAACCCTTAATACAACTAGTGGAGCTGGGGGGAATCGAACCCCCGTCCATCAGCCGTTGAACGCCCGTGATACGACCATTCCCAACATTGTCGCTACGCAGCAACACCGGCGGGTCGGCTGACAAACACCGAAGTGTTTATCCGCGGAACGTCTTTCCGTTCGGCCATTGGTCTTTCCCAACGTCATCGGTCTTTCCCAATGTCATTCCCCGCTTCTGTTGCCAGGCTGCGGTGAATTGGCCCCGTGCGACCTTGCGGCTCACGATTGCTCTCTACCCCCTAATCAATTAGGCGGCGAGAGCGAACTGCTTGTTGGCAGTTGTTTTTTTGCCCCGTTTTACGAGTCTGAGCAACTCGGGTCGCACGATCGCCCAGCGACACTGACGTCGAAACCTGTCAGCCCCATTGAACTTTCGTAACGGCTTCAGTGTAGGGCGGGGGTGTGCGAACTTGACTACTGCTGTGCTTGTCTGCGGTTACGCCCAGCTTCTCTGCGCATTTCAAGTTCTGATTCTTTTTTGGCGATCGCTTGACGGCGGTCGGCTTTTTGCCGGCCCTTGGCAAGTGCAAGCTCAACTTTGACTTTGCCTTTTGACAGACGTAATTCGAGTGGCACAAGTGTGAGCCGCTCTTGGGCGATGCGGTCCTGCAATCGACGAATCTGTTCTTTGTGCATCAGCAACTTGCGCCGGCGGGTGGGGTCGTGTGCATCTGAACCGTTGGCAAATGCGTAAGCGCCGATGTGCATGCCGTCAAGCCACATTTCGCCATTGCTTGCGTGGGCGTAGGCATCAGCGATTTGCACTTCACCAGACCTGATGCTCTTGACCTCGCTTCCGAGCAGCACAATGCCAGCCTCGACGACGTCAATAACGTCATAGTCGTGGCGTGCTTTTCGGTTGCTCGCAAGCAACCTGTTGTTCTCGGGATCTTCAGGGTTCTTCATAATTTGTGATTGATCTTGTTGTTTCATCATACGGCTAGCCTGAAATGGGTATGAGCAGTGATTCGACGCGACCACTTCATGTTTCGGCAGCGATCATGAAACAGATTGGCGAACATGCCATCGCGTGTTACCCCGAAGAAGCATGTGGGCTTCTTGTTGGGTCGGGTGCCACCAACACGGTGCTCGAGTTTCATCCAACAGAAAACACCGCCAAGTCGGCTCGGGTGTACACCATCAATGCTCGCGAGCATCTGATCATCGAACGAGAAGCCGAGAATGCAGGTCTTGAGGTGATTGGCGTGATCCACAGTCACACCCATACCGAGGCCTATCCAAGTGGTACCGATGTGGCTCAGGCGCCAGACCCCACCTGGCAATACATGATCGTGACCCTCAAACGGGGAGTGCCAGAGCCGCGCAATTTCCGCATCATCAACGAAGTAATCACCGAGACTCCGATCCAAGTGGCATAAGGCTCTCGGTCTTACCGTGTAGAGCCTTACATGGCTCGGTATAATTATGACCAATGCAGTCAACAATACAGAGTTCCTCTAAGGCGCTTCATGAGAGTGTCCTCAACCTCATCGGTAACACGCCCTTGGTGGACGTCAGCAATCTGTCGCCTAATCCTGGCGTGCGACTGTTGGCCAAATTAGAAAACCAAAATCCATTTGGGTCAGTAAAAGATCGCATCGCATTGTCGATGATTAATCAGGCAATCAAAGAGGGTGCACTTGTTCCTGGTCAACGGATTATGGAGCCATCATCTGGCAACACCGGTATCGCACTTGCTGCGATTGCAGCGATCAAAGGAAATCCAATCACGATTTTGATGCCAGACAGTGTGTCAATCGAACGTCGTCAGATGCTTGAAGTTTTCGGTGCCGAAATTATTTTGACACCAGGTGGAGAGGGTTCGAATGGCGCAGTAAAGCGCGCCGAAGCATTGGCGCTCGAGCATCCCGAATGGTGCTTTATGCACCAGTACCAAAACGATGCAAACCCTCGCGCGCATTATGAAGGCACTGGTCCAGAAATCTGGCGCGACTGTCCAGAGATCACTCACTTCGTTGCCGGGCTCGGCACAAGTGGCACGCTGATGGGTGTTGGTCGGTATTTGAAGGAACAGAACTCGAATATTCAAATCATCGCTGTAGAGCCACCGTTGGGTGAGCGCGTTGAAGGTTTGCGCAATCTTGACGACGGATATATTCCACCAATTTTCGAAAATTGGCATGGCGTCGATGTGCTGGATCGCAAGCGCGTGGTTCGCCCTCGCGAAAGTATTGAAATGACGAGGCGCATGGTGCGCGAGTGTGGTGTATTCGGTGGCATCTCGGCCGGAGCTTCACTTGCAGGAGCGCTGAAAGTAGCGAGCGAAATTGAATCCGGCACAATCGTGTTCATCATTTGTGACGGTGGCTGGAAGTACTTGTCGACAGGTGCATACACCGACGATTTGGATGCAGCAGAAGCATCAGCCGAAAAAATTATCTATTTCTAGCTGCCGGCTTTTTAGTTCTAACCGCCGGCAACGAGCACGACGAGACCAACAAGCACAATTGCGGCCGATGTAATTCGTCTGCGATGGTCGCCTTCGTCGAGCATCTTCCATCCTGCAAAAGCCGCAAGCACAACACTCGATTCGCGAAGCGCGGCCACATAACCAACTGGTGCATGTTGATAGGCAATCATGATCAACGCATACCCAGTAGTTGATGCGATGCCGGCAAGGCCAAATCGTTTCCAATTGTTTTTCAGTGCTGGCATCATCTCGGATCTTCTTGATGAAGCAACCCACAAGGTAGTGATAGCAGCGGCACAAACATTGAGTGCAAGTGCGTATCCGATTGCGTTGGACTGACGAGTTCCATGACCATCCACTACTGAATAGATCGCAATTGTTGAAGCAACGCTCAGCGCGGCACCAATGACATGCCATGAGCCACTTGTGGCGAGGATCAGTAGCCCTGCAACAACCAACAGAATTCCGAAAGCGGAAACAAAAGAAATTGTGTCGTGCAAAATCAATACGCCACCTAGTGCTGCTGCAAGTGCTCCACCACCGCGCACGATCGGATACGACATCGAAAAGTCTCCGCGGTCATATGCACGCGAAAGCAACAAAATGTATGGCACGTGTGTTGCACCGCTGAGAGCAGCCCATCCCCATGCGATTGCCGGTGGGCCAGAGATAATTGTCCAAGCCAAAATCACAACGCCAGAGAGGGCACCCCCAATTGCAAATTGTCCCCACAGTGCTAGTCGTTTGTCGCCACTTTGCTTCACCGAGATATTCCACGATGCGTGAAGCACTGCTGCAGTCAGTGCGAGAACCGTTGCAAGAA
>JBJOEQ010000092.1:0-11835 GCA_046049195.1 Actinomycetota bacterium
TTTCCGGCAATGACGACGACTGTGTCACCCTTTTTGAGCTTCATGACTACAACACCTCCGGTGCGAGCGAAATGATTCGCATAAATTTCTTGTCGCGAAGTTCACGGCCAACTGGTCCGAAGATACGGGTGCCACGTGGGGTGAGATCTTCTTTGATCAACACTGCTGCGTTCTCGTCAAAGCGGATGTAGCTGCCATCTGGACGGCGCTTCTCTTTCTTGACGCGAACCACTACACAGCGAACAACTTCGCCCTTCTTGACACCTGCGCCAGGAATTGCGTCCTTGACGGTGCCAATGAAGACGTCACCGATTGATGCGTAACGACGACGCGTGCCACCGAGCACCTTGATGCACAGCACTTCTTTTGCGCCACTGTTGTCGGCGACAGTCAAACGACTCTCTTGCTGAATCACTTTGCACGCTCCAGTACTTCAATCAGGCGCCAACGCTTTTGCTTCGACATTGGGCGAGTTTCCATAACGCGAACACGGTCGCCGATTTGGGCGTCGTTGGCCTCGTCATGCACATACAACTTCTTCGTGCGGGCCACAAACTTCGAGTAACGAGGGTGTGGAACGCGATCGACAATTGAAATCACAATCGTCTTGTTCATCTTGTTGGACACGACGGTGCCTTCGCGCACTTTGCGTGCGTTACGGGTTTCGTCTGTCACTGGAGTAACTGTTGAATCGGTCATGATCGTTTACTTCCCTGCCATTTCGGCAGCGGCGATTTCGCCCTGACGAATCAGCATGTTGATACGTGCGATTTGACGCTTGACCTTGCCCAACTCGGCGGTGTTCTCGAGTTGACCAGTGGCATGACGGAATCGCAAGTTGAGTGCTTCTTGTTTTGATGCGCGAAGTTCTTCCACCAAGGTGGCGAGATCCATGTCGCGCAAGTCTGCTAGTTCACGGGCCATGTCAGATTGCCTCCTCGCGGCTAATGATGCGGGCCTTGATCGGCAGTTTTTGAACTGCACGCTCGAGAGCTTGGTGTGCAGTTGCCGAGTTTGGATATGACAACTCGAACAACACGCGACCTGGCTTGACAACGGCGACCCACAACTCTGGGTTTCCTTTGCCGGAACCCATGCGGGTTTCTGCAGGCTTCTTGGTTACTGACTTGTCAGGAAACACGTTGATCCACACCTTGCCACCACGCTTGATGTGACGGGTCATGGCAATACGTGCTGCTTCGATCTGACGCGCAGTGATCCAACCTGGCTCAAGAGCCTGGATGCCATATTCGCCAAAAGCGAGTTCGGTTGCACCCTTCGAGATGCCGCCGGTGCGACCGCGGTGCTGCTTGCGATATTTAACTTTGCGTGGTTCCAACATGATTAGTCCTCTTTACGGAAGTGCGGGGTCTCATGCGAATCGACGATTCGACGTTGAATATCTTCTTCTTCCGCCAACAAACGCTCGAACTCTGGATCGGCTTCTTTCACGAGCGGGGTAATTTCCATCTCGTCAACTTCGGCAACGCGTGGGCCTGCTGAAGTAACAACCTTGAGAGTTGCTTCCGAATGTCCTGAAGTCTGACCAACGGCCATCGCTGCTTCACGAGCAATGCGATCGTCGTTCGGGCTCTTGTACGGCAAGATCTCGCCTTTGTACAACCAAACTTTGACGCCAACGCGACCTGCTGCAGTTGCGGCTTCACGGAATCCGTAGTCAATGTCGGCACGAAGTGTGTGCAATGGAACGCGGCCTTCGCGGTACCACTCGGTGCGGCACATTTCTGCTCCACCAAGACGACCTGAACACTGAATTCGAATGCCCTCAACGCCGTACTTCTGTGCGTTTTGCACTGCACGCTTCATTGCACGACGGAATGCGATTCGGTTGACCAACTGATCAGCAACACCCTGTGCCACAAGTGCGGCATCGAGTTCGGCTTGCTTAATTTCGGTGATGTTCAACTGCACCTTGTTGTTGCCGGTGAGTTGCGTCAAACCTGCACGCAATTCGTCGGCCTTCTGACCTTTGCGACCAATGACAATGCCAGGACGTGCAGAGTGCACGTCAATTCGCAACTTGTCGCGAGTGCGCTCGATCTCGATACGACTGACAGCAGCATCAGCGAGCTGCACGGTCAGGTAATCGCGAATCTTCCAGTCCTCGGTGAGGTAATGACGGTATTCCTTAACACTGAACCAACGGCTCTTCCAGTCGGTGGTGATTCCCAGGCGGAAACCGTACGGATTGATCTTCTGGCCCATCAGTTCTCCTCACCAGACTCTGTAGAATTTTGCGCAACTGGTTCGTCAGCAACTGGTGCGCTGTCAACAGCAGCATCAGTAGCAACGGACTTTTGAACGCGATCACGGCTTGCCGCAACACGGGCCGAACGGCTCGATGTCTTGGTTGCACCCTTTGCTTCGATTGATTGTTCGCGTGACGCCATTGCCTTCTCGGTCAATGTGTCAACGACAATCGTGATGTGGCATGAACGCTTCAAGATTTGTCCCGCACGGCCCTTGGCGCGTGGACGGAAACGCTTCATGGTCGGACCTTCGTCTGCGAAGCATGCTTTGACGTACAAGTCGTCGGCATCTTTCGAGTCGTTGTTGACCGCGTTAGCAACTGCCGAAGCAAGCAACTTGCGCACGTCGTGTGCCGAGTCGCGCTGCAACAACACAAGTGTGTTGTCGGCTGACTTGACGTCGGCGTCGCGGATCAAGTTGAGGACAACGCGAACCTTTGATGCAGACATGCGCACGTTCATTGCACGAGCGCGAGTACCGCTTGACGAACCGGCGATGCGGTTCTTTTCGTTGAGCTTTGGGCCGGTCATGACTTAGCCGCCGCTGCTGCTGCTTTTTCCTGGCTGGCATGGAAACGGAAGGTGCGGGTTGGAGCGAATTCGCCCAACTTGTGACCAACCATTGATTCCGAAACATAAACAGGAACGTGCTTGCGACCGTCGTGAACGGCAAATGTGTGGCCGATCATGTCAGGAATAATTGTTGAGCGACGTGACCACGTCTTGATGACCTTGCGGTCGCCGCTCTCGTTCATTGCGTCCAACTTCTTGAGCAAGTGCTCATCGACGAAAGGACCCTTTTTCAAACTGCGTGACATTTACTTACCCCCGACCCTTTCCGGAACGACGACGACGAACGATGAGTGACTGTGAAGCCTTGTTGCGATTGCGTGTGCGACGCTCTGGCTTACCCCAAGGTGATACTGGCGGACGACCACCAGAGGTCTTACCTTCTCCACCACCGAGTGGGTGATCGACAGGGTTCATTACAACACCGCGTGATTGTGGGCGAACGCCCTTCCAACGGTTGCGGCCTGCTTTACCGATCTTGATCAGTTCGTGCTCAGCGTTGCCAACTTCGCCGATAGTTGCACGGCAATCGATTGGAACGCGACGCATTTCAGAACTTGGCATACGCAATGTTGCATAGACGCCTTCTTTTGCAACAAGTTGCACTGCCATGCCGGCCGAACGTGCAACCTTGCCACCTTGGCCAGGACGCAATTCGATGTTGTGAACAACAGTTCCAACTGGCATGTAACGCAGTGGAAGCGCATTGCCAACTTTGATGTCGGCTTTTGCACCGCTCTGCACGATCATGCCAACTTCGAGACCCTTAGGAGCCAAGATGTATGCCTTCGAACCGTCTGCATAATGCAACAATGCAATGCGACATGTGCGGTTTGGGTCGTACTCAATGGCAGCAACTTTTGCTTCGTACTCATCGGTGATGCGCTTGAAGTCAATGATGCGGTACTGCTGCTTGTGACCGCCACCTTGGTGACGTGAAGTGACGCGCCCATAGACGTTGCGGCCACCGGCCGAAGTCTTCTTGGCAAGCAGCGTCTTTTCAGGAGTGCTCTTGGTGATATCAGCAAAGTCAGAGACAGTCTGAAAGCGCATTCCTGGGCTGGTTGGTTTACGTTTACGAATTCCCATAAAAGTCCTTTAGTCGCTCGCTCTAGTTCTCAAACATCGGGATTTCATTTCCCGCCTGAAGAGTGACAATGGCCCGCTTGGTGCTTGGTCGTTGGCCGAGACGGTTGGTGCCGCGAGCCTGACGAAACTTGCCAATTCGGTTGAGTGTGTTTACGCGAGTGACCTTGACATTCCAAATGGATTCAATGGCATCACGAATTTCTGGCTTGCTGGCATCTGGGCGTACTTCAAATGTGTACGTTCCCTTGTCCATCAATGAATAGCTTTTCTCCGAAATGATCGGGCGCAAGATGATGTCGCGTGGGTCTTTCACTTTGCTACCTCCACTGTCTTAGGCAGGCTGGCCTGTGTAAACACGAGCCAGTCATTGCACAAAACGTCGTATGCATTGAGTTCGTTTGTGGTTACAACTTGCACATTGGTGAGGTTGCGGAAACTCTTGATTGCAATCTCGTCTGTGCGGTCGATAACCACCATGATCTTGCCGTCAACACCCAATTGGTCAAGCAAAGCCGAAGCCAACTTGGTGCTTGGAGCATCGAAGCTCCACTTGTCAACAACAACAACTTTGTTGTCGAGAGCGCGATCCGACAAAGCAGAACGAAGTGCAAGCGCAATCATTTTCTTTGGTGTGCGCTGTGAGTACTTGCGTGGCTTTGGTCCTAACGCAACTCCACCGCCGACCATGTGAGGTGCGCGCGATGAACCTTGACGTGCGTTACCGGTGCCCTTTTGGCTGAATGGCTTGGTGCCACCGCCGCGAACTTCGGAACGTGTCTTGGAGCTCTGTGTTCCAGAGCGACGGTGTGCAAGCTGTGCTGTAACAACTTGGTGCATCACTGAAACGTTTGGCTCGATGCCAAAAAACTCTGCTGGCAACGAAGTTGTTGAACCAGTTTTTGCAGGAGCTGTTTTTGCTGCGGCTGCTTTCTTGGCTGGAGCCTTAGATGCCTTCTTCGCTACCGCTTTTGCGGCTTTCTTTGCTGGTTTTGCAGTTGCCATGTTGCTATTTTCCCTTCACCGCGTTGCGCACTATTACTACGCCGCCGTTTGGACCAGGAACTGAACCGCGTACCAACAACAATCCGCGCTCGAGGTCGGCTTGTACGACTTCAAGGTTGAGAGTGGTTGTTTGCTCGTGACCCATGTGGCCAGCCATGCGAAGACCCTTGAATACGCGACCAGGAAATGAGCATGAGCCGATCGAACCAGGAGCACGGTGGTGCTTGTGGTTACCGTGACTGGCGCCTTGACCGCGGAAGTTGTGGCGCTTCATACCGCCAGCAAAACCCTTACCGCGACTGACTGCAGTGACGTCAACTTTTTCGCCAACGGTCAAAATGTCAACAGCAATTTCTTGTCCAACTTGGAAACCGTCTACCGAGTCGAGACGCAACTCGACAAGACGACGACCCGCAGGCACGTTTGCTGAAGCGAAGTGACCGGCCTGAGCCTTTGTCAACTTTCTTGGATCTTTTTGCCCGTAGGTCACTTGAAGAGCGGAGTAACCATCGCGCTCACCTGTTTTGACCTGTACAACACGGGCTGGTTCGATGCGCAACACAGTGACGGGAATGACGTGTTGAGCGTCGTCCCAAATCTGTGTCATGCCGACCTTCTCGCCGACGATTGCTTTTTGTGCCATAACGGCGACCTGTGCCCTTTTCTACTTCGTGAATATCGTGATCTTCGTTAACTTCTTAAAACTCGGTGTACTCGTAACGCCCATTCGTCCAATCGATTCCGGAAACGGAAATGCTCCGCCCGGCAACGCCGGCGGAGCACCGAAAACGTTGTTGCTGCAAGGTTCCTCGTGTTACCGAGGTACTTGCAGACGTCGATTGTGACGTCAAGTTGCTACTAAAGACTTCCCCAGCACTGTGCCAAGAAAGTCGTGAATACGGACTCGTTACCCTATCGGCGCATTTTGGCGTCTCCAAACGCCCAACCACCAAGAATTTGGGGCAAATATTTAGGATTAGCCCTGGTCGCGAGCAACCAGAGTTGCCTTCACCGTGAGTCGATTTACACCCCTCAAAATCTCTATTTCTACGGTTTGACCAGGTGCGGCGTCGCGAATTGCGGCCACCAAACCGGCCTGGCCGTCAATTGGCTCGCCATCTACCGACAAAACGATGTCGTCTTCCTGGATTCCGGCCAAACTCGCTGGCGAATCGGGCTGAACGCTGGTGATAATGGCTCCCTGACCCCCATCGGTGCGGGCCGCAAGACCTACTCCAAGAAAGCCCTCCTGCCGGGCAACGCCACTGGCTTGGCTGCGCAATTGTTCAAGCACTGGAACAATCTCGTCTACCGAGATCGAGAAACCGATGTTTGTTGCGGCCTGATTGACATCGCTACGTGCGACAGCGGTGTTGATGCCCACCACTTCGCCTCGCAAATTTACGAGTGGGCCACCCGAGTTGCCAGACGAAATTGCAGCATCGGTTTGAATCAATCCATTCAGCGCACCCGACTCGGTAATGATCGTACGCTTCAGTGCCGAAATAATTCCGGACGTCACAGATGGCCCGCCGTCGAGCGCAAGTGCATAACCAATTGCAATCACTTGGTCGCCAATGCGAATGGTTCCGGGTTGAGCAAATGTTGCGGGCTTCAGGTTTGTTGCATCGATTTTCAAGAGCGCCAAGTCATTGCCGGCGTCACTGGCCAACACGGTTGCGGTTCGTGGTTCGGTTTCGCCAGCAAAACGAACTGTCACACCTGTTGAACCCTCGACCACGTGGGCGTTGGTCAAGATCTCTCCATCAGATGTAAGTACCACTCCTGTTCCACTCGCTTCGCCTTCACCAGTTGCATCACTGATTTGGCTATTGATTGTGACAACGCTGTCGGCCAACAGATTGACAACCTGAGCGACCACTGTGGTGCCAAGGCTCGGATCATCTGATCCGACTTCACTTGTAACAAGTGGTGCGTTAGATGAGCCAGAAATTCTTGTTGAGCCAATGGTGATGTCCCACTCGTTGACAGCGATGGTGCCCAAAATGCCGCCACCGAAACCAACTGCCACAACTGCAAACACCAAAGCAAGTGCGCGCAACGTACGACGACTTTTTACCTTCGGCGGAGGCGGAGGTAACGGAGTGGAAATTGGAGACTCGTCTTCGATCATCGCGTCATTCCACGCGTCGCCAGAGGTTTCTACGACTGGCACATCATCTTCTGCTGGAACTCCATTGAAATCTGACATATGTGTTTTCTATCGTACAAACCAAGGGCTCGTTTCGGTAAGTGCGGTTTCTTGACAGATTCTTTAATACACGGTCATTTGGCACAGAAAGCAACTAAGTTCACCTGTGTGAATCAGATCAATCCAGCCAACCTGCGTATCCGCAGAGCACTCGTTTCCGATGCGGCTGCGATCTGCGAAATTTACAATCACGAAGTGCAATTCGAGACATCAACATTTGATCTCGTTCCCCGCACACTTGAAACCCAATCCGCTTGGATCACTGCGCGCAGTGGCGCATTTTCAGCAATCGTGGCAGTTACACCGGAGGACGAAGTGGTTGGCTTCGGAGCGTTGAGTGAATACCGCGACCGTGCCGCCTACAGCACATCGGTTGAAAACTCGGTGTATGTAAAACGCGATTTAGGTCGACGTGGCATTGGTCGGCTGATCCTTGCAACCCTGCTCGAGCAGGCTGCCGACTCTGGTTTTCATGTGGTGATGGCACGCATCGAGGCATCGGGTACTGCATCGCGTGCGCTGCACGAATCGTGTGGCTTCACGCTCGTGGGTATAGAGCGCGAGATCGGTCGCAAGTTTGGCAGGTGGCTAGACGTTGCGCTGATGCAATGTGTGCTGCACGAACGCAGCTAATTCAACAGATCTCGTGTGATCGGGTCACCGATGGCAATGTCTCTAGAGGCAATTGAGCCATCAATCGATGCAAAATCATCTGGCATCAACCCGCCAGCCGGACGCACTGAGCGAACATTGGTCGGTGTGATCTTCTCGCCCGCTTTGATATCGGCAACCGCTCGCAACGACCGACGAAATTTCAAACTATTGACTTCTGAAGCTGACGGACCAAACCTTGCGGTTCCCAAAGCGAGACTTGCCTCTCGCACATCACGCACTAATGCTGCAAACTCATGTGGCTCCAATGAGAATGCACCATCTGGTCCGCCATCCGATCGGCGCATAGTGATGTGTTTTTCCAAGATCGTCGCACCTAGTGCAACTGCGCCGATTGCAGTAACAGAACTCATGGTGTGATCCGACAACCCAACCGGAATTCCCCAACGCTTAATCATTTCGGGTATTGCAGCGAGGTCCATTTCTGTACTCGATGCTGGATAAGTCGAGTTGCAACGCAAAATCGAAACTTTCGGTGCACCTGATTCTGTAGCAGCCCGCACTGCTCGATCAATTTCGTCCAGCGTTGACATCCCTGTCGACATGATCATCGGCTTGCCCTTTGACGCCACGTATCGAATGAGTGGCAAATCAATTAATTCAAATGATGCAATCTTGTATGTCGGAATGTTTAATGTCTCAAGAAAATCAACCGCCGAGTTATCAAATGGGCTCGAAAGCCAATCAATGCCAACCTTCTTTGCTTCAACAGCAAGATCTTGCGTCCACTCCCACGGCATCATCGCCTCGGCATATAAGTCTGCAAGTTGGCGCCCGTCCCACAATGTGCCGCCACTTACCCGAAAATCTGGATGGTTTGATCGAACCGTGATTGTCTGGTCGGTGTAGTGCTGAAATTTGACTGCATCTACGCCGGCTTCAGCAGCGGCATGCACGACTTCGAGCGCGCGCGCCTTGCTGCCACCATGATTGGCAGACAACTCCGCAATTATAAAAATAGATTCACCCATTTGATTTCACTTCGCTATTGGATTGACACACAGCCATTAGTCTCCTTCATGAATCATCCGGGAAACAGGCAACTAGGACTCTGTCCATCTTTAAGTTATCCACCAAATAATGGTCCTTCAAAATACCTTCAATAACCCAGCCGGCTTTCAAATAAGCGCCAATTGAGGCTTTGTTGTTCGCATACATTCCACCATGAAGTTTTCGGACCTGATGCTCTTTGAATGCAAGTTCATTGCCAAGTTTTATTGCCTCCACGGCTAAGCCTTTCCCATGAAAACTAGTGTCTCCAATCATTACCACTAGATCGCTTGTTTTATGGACGTAATGCACAGGCCCGATTTTGATTGTTCCGATAACCAAATTTCCATCTTCCACAACAATGGCGTATACAAATACTTCACCTACTTTTTCAAAGTCCATAAATTCATCTATCAAATCCTGCCTGACCATAGGTCTCGGATTTCCTCTGTAATACAGCATTAGCTCATGATTTTGAAACCACGAAGCATAACGGTCATCAATATCTTCAACCTGTAAGCGCCGCAAAAGGATAGGCCCTGTTATCGATGACTCAGCCATTCATACCCCCTCTATTCGAAGTTAATGTAGATAAAACAGTAGACGTACCTTTTCCGCTGTCACCAACTTGCGCATTCAATGCCGACTCTCTCATAGAAATAATCTTTGCCAATAGACAGTTTCTCGCTTCACTCACCACGGTATTAACGTCAAAATTATCTCGGCAATCTATTGCGCAGGTAAAAGCTATCCCCTCAGCTGTCCACGCCGATTCACTTTGATTGTCAACAACGATGAGCCCGATCGACGGAACACCTAGTGCCGCAGCTTCCCACAGCGAAGATCCCGCAGCGAGAATTGCCAGCGATGACGATGCAAGTTCCGTGATGTAATTGACCTGAAGAATCACTCGTGCCCGAGGAATCGACTTCACCTTTTCTTCTATTTGTTGGCGCTGACTATTAGTAGGACCAATGGCAACACAAATTTCAATGTCTAAATTCTTTAATCCATCAACAATCGGTGAAGTCAACTGTAAGAAATCACTTCCCCCCATCGCCACAAATACTTTCCCCACGACCGGAACTACTGACAGCTTTGTGGCTTCCCGGACTTCTCGTCGAAGCAACGCATATTGAAGTCCAAGTAAAAGCTTTGGATTGCCCAACAGATGTGCATACATCTCAGGAGTTGCATGCGGATTTTGATTAATCACGACCGATGGCGCAAGTGCCTTTGTCTCAACATTGTCGTCAATCACAACAAAATTGGTTGCTCTGTTCTCGAGTTCGGCAAAAAACTCTCGTTCAAACTTGTAGCCGTCAATAACAAGCACTGATCCGTTGAGCGAAAGTGTTGCTGATGCGTCAGCAGCCCCAAAAGGCACACACTGCAAATCGACAATGGTGATCCCACATTTACGTGCTTCTTCTCTCATCCCTACTGGAAGATCAACGGTTGCAAGCACTACATCAAAGCCGGCATCCAGCAATGCTTCGCCCAGGGCGAGCGATCGCATGACATGACCAACGCCGATTAGATCAGAAGCATCGGCGCGTAAAACTGCAACCTTTCGCTCAACCATGTACCGCGCACCTTACTTGAAGCACGGTTCCCATTGAATGGGTGCTGAAACTAACTGTTTTGCAGCTTGATTTCGATGTCGACACCAGCAGGCAACTCAATGCGCTGCAGGCTGTCGATCGTCTTGGCATTCGGCTCGATGATGTCGATAAGACGCTTGTGAATGCGCATTTCAAAATGCTCACGGGAGTCTTTGTCAACGTGCGGCCCACGAATCACCGTGTAACGGTGCTTATCGGTAGGTAGCGGAATCGGGCCCCGAACCGTCGCATTGGTGCGAGCAACAGTCTCGACGATCTTCTTTGAAGATTCGTCGATGATCTGGTGATCAAACGCCTTCAGACGGATGCGGATGCTTGATGCCATAAGTGTCAGCCGGTCAGTTCTTTATTTCAGAATCTTGACGACGCGGCCAGCACCAACGGTGCGTCCACCTTCGCGGATTGCGAAACGAAGACCTTCGTCCATGGCGATTGGCTTGCCCAATTCCACGGTCATCATCACGTTGTCACCAGGCATCACCATTTCAGTGCCCTTTGGCAAATCGACAGTGCCGGTTACGTCGGTGGTGCGGAAGAAGAACTGTGGACGGTAGTTGTTGAAGAACGGCTTGTGACGGCCGCCTTCTTCCTTCGTCAACACGTACACCTGACCTTCAAAGTTGGTGTGCGGTGTGATCGAGCCTGGTGCACAAAGCACTTGGCCACGCTCAACATCTTCCTTCTTGGTACCGCGCAAGAGTGCGCCGATGTTGTCGCCTGCTTGACCCTGATCAAGAAGCTTGCGGAACATTTCAACACCTGTGCAAGTTGTCTTTTGTGTGTCACGGAGACCAACGATTTCGATTTCGTCACCGGTGTTGACACGACCCTGCTCGACTTTGCCAGTTACTACGGTGCCACGACCAGTGATCGTGAACACGTCTTCAATTGGCATCAAGAATGGCTTGTCAAACTCGCGCTTTGGCTCTGGGATTGAATCATCACATGCACGGATCAAGTTCATTACTTGCTCTTGTGCATCGGCATCACCTTGGAGTGCCTTGAGTGCTGAAACACGAACCACTGGGGCTGTGTCGCCAGGGAACTCGTACGAAGTAAGAAGTTCACGAACTTCCATCTCCACCAAGTCGAGCAACTCTTCGTCATCCACCATGTCGGCTTTGTTCAAAGCAACAACGATGTATGGCACGCCCACTTGGCGAGCGAGCAACACGTGCTCGCGAGTCTGTGGCATTGGGCCGTCAGTTGCAGCTACTACCAAGATTGCTCCGTCTACCTGTGCGGCACCGGTGATCATGTTCTTGATGTAGTCAGCGTGACCTGGCATGTCAACGTGTGCGTAGTGACGCTTCTCGGTGTTGTACTCAATGTGAGCGATCGAGATCGTAATACCGCGAGCTTTTTCTTCTGGAGCCTTGTCGATTTGATCGAAAGGTGTGTACTC
>JBJOEQ010000093.1:0-6545 GCA_046049195.1 Actinomycetota bacterium
GGATCACCTAGATCTTGCAACACTCACAACAACACAACGCGACCGAGCACTCAGCAGCATCATCGTTATTTCTGGCCTCTTAGGTGCAGTTGGTGCAGATGAAACTGTGCCTGACTATCGCCTCAAGATGGGGGCCAGACTTGCACCTTTTGGACTACTTTCACGCTGGTGGCACGATGATCTCTCGGCCATGCTCAACAAAAAATTCAAAGGGGCTGTGGTCATTGACTTGCTTCCCCAAGAGCATCGAGCCGCATTTACTCTCGACACCAACATTGTTGCAAAACATATCGTGGTGGCGATTAATGAAAAATCGGGCAAGGCCGGCGGTCACGACGCCAAAGCGGCCAAGGGCAAGCTCGCTCGCCACCTCGTGCAAACCTGCACGTCGAGTTCTCAGGTAGCAAAATCGCTACAGAGTTTTCGCGATCCGCGCTTTGTTGTTACGAGTGATTTGGCTTGAGTTTTTGTTGTAAAAACTCAAGTACACGTAGCACACCAGATTGTCTTACCTGCTCGGTCAATACCGAGTGGTCACTCTTAGACGAAGACTCAAACTCAACAGCGATAAACGCATCACCAAGTAATTTTTGCAACGATGCGAACCTCGTGCCCACAAGTTTGTCGCCAGTGAAGCGCAAGCCAAGTACTTGACACCCTGCTTCTGCGCGTTGCTTAATAATAATTTCGTCGTCCAGGCTGAGACCCAAGTCGGCACCGCGTGCAGCACCCATCGAAAACGGCATTGAAGGCTGTGACAACACGGGCGCAACCATGATGTCGTCAACCATCATCCCGAGAGCGAAGCCACCGCTAAAACACATGCCAATCGCGCCAACACCGATACCACCTAGTTCGTTGTGCAGCTGCTTTGCCAATGCACGCAACCAATTAATTACAGGAGATTTCTGTCGCATCGCCAACGTGGTGAACTCACGCGAGATACAAATCTTGCTCATCGATTTGGCCATGTACTTGCCGCTCGGTTCTTGGCCAACCTCGCCCACCAACAATGGCATCACTACCGTGAATCCTGCATCAACTACTCGCTCGGCAAATGCGAGCACGCTTGGAGTAATGCCAGGTATTTCGTGAACAACGACAACGCCTGGGCCTGTACCTTTGCGGTACGTGGCGTGCGTAATACCAGCAGAGGTAAATGAACTTCCTAGCCAGCCTGGTGGCGCGAGCGCAAAATCTTTCTTCATACCTATTTTGGCCTTACAACGCCAACAACCTTTGACCACGACACTGCAGAAATTTTTACGACATCACCCGTGCGCGGAGCGTGCACATATTGACCGTTACCGAGATAAATGCCAACGTGATGAATTGGATAGCCCTGAAAAATCAGATCGCCTGGCTGAATGGCTGCAGTCGGAATGCGTGGGAGACCTGCATATTGCGTACGCGATGTGCGGGGAATACCCACGCCTGCCACTTCCCACGCCCACGAGGTTAAGCCAGAGCAGTCAAATGCACTGCCGGGAGACTTTGCTCCCCATCGATAGCGCACGCCAAGTTGCGAGAGTGCAGCCTTAATTACAACCCCGGTTCGCGACGATGGAGCAGCAACGTTCGCATACTTGGTTCCGGCAAATTTTGCTGCTTGCGATTTTGCGTCATCGAGAGCAGCAGCCTCGCGGCGCTGGCGTTCCGACTTGATTAACGATCCAAGTTCGCGCTCTGCTGCAGCCTGCCGTGCTTCGTAGTCAGACGCAAGTGCTTCGGCTGCAGTCAAACGTTTAGCCGCATAGTCGGCCAAATCGCTGGCCTTCTTTTGCTGTTTCTCAAGTTTTTTCTTTTCCTTGATGAGGTCATCAATCAAACCCTGCAACGCGTCGGTGTTGCCCGCACCCGTATTGAGCGCAACCGAGGTGAGGTATTTCTTGCGCACCATGTCACTCAGTGAATTTGTCGAGCTCAAGATGCTCGACAAACTATTGGACATTCCACCGCGCACAAACGACTTCATCGCCACGGCTTTCAAATCTTCTTGCATCGCAGCAAGTTTTGCTTCGAGCTCGGCGATCTTGGCAATCGTTGTATCTATCTCTAATTGCAAGTCTTCTTGCTGGTTCACAGCCTCGGCATAGAGTTCGTCAAGTGCGTCAATCTGATTGCCGATCCTGTCCAACTCAGCAATGATCTGATTGACTCGTTGCTGCTGATCCCCCGATGACCCCGTTGCGGGGCGCAAACCAAGCGCCTGAGCAGGCATAGCAATAACACCCACAGCCACCGAAGTGGTGAGGATGATGGCGGCCAACTGAGGCACACACCGGCGCACACGCCCAACGGCGTTACGAATCATGATCCCAACAGCCTACCGATTATTACGGTTTGATGTCAGATTTTGCCACGGCCCAAATAGCCGCCTAGATAGTTGGCCGATAAGGGGTTTAGTGGCTCATTCCCACTCAATCGTGCCTGGTGGTTTAGATGTCACATCGTAAACAACGCGATTAATTCCCGCTACCTCATTAATTATTCGTGATGACATTTTTTCTAACAAGTCGTACGGCAGTCTCGCCCAGTCGGCTGTCATCGCATCGTCACTTGTTACTGCACGAATAATTATTGGTCGACCATACGTTCGTTCGTCGCCCATCACGCCAACTGAACGAATGTCGGCGAGCACAGCAAACGCTTGCCATATCTCGCGCTCAAGACCAGCCAAGCGCACTTCTTCGCGCACAATGAAATCAGCTTCTTGCAAAATTGCAACTTTGTCTGGTGTCACTTCTCCGATGATGCGCACGCCAAGACCGGGCCCAGGAAATGGTTGACGCCACACAATTTCATCTGGCAACCCAAGTTCGGTGCCCACCTTGCGAACTTCATCTTTAAATAACGTGCGCAGTGGCTCACACAATTCCAAAGTCATGTCGTCTGGCAAGCCACCCACATTGTGATGACTCTTAATCACACTCGCTGTTCCGTCAACTCCACCGCTCTCAATCACATCTGGATACAGCGTTCCTTGCACTAAAAACTTTGCATCGGTAAGCCCACCCGTGTGCTCCTCGAAGATGCGCACAAAAAGTTCACCTATCACTTTTCTTTTTGCCTCTGGCTCGGTGACGCCCTTCAACTTTTCAAAAAATCTTGCGCCGGCGTCCACATGAATCAACTCAATTCCCATGTGCCTATGAAACGTCTCGACAACTTGCTCGCTCTCGTTTTTGCGCATCAAACCGATGTCTACATATATGCAAGTCAGTTGCTTGCCAATTGCCTTGTGCACAAGCGCTGCAGCAACGGCAGAGTCGACGCCACCCGATAGTCCACAGATCACTCGTTCGCTGCCAACCAATGCACGAATTGCAGCAACTTGATCCTCGACAATTGATGACATCGTCCAGTCGCGTTTTGCTCCAACAAGTCGATGCAAAAACTGCTCGAGGATTGACTGGCCATGCTCGGTGTGCGCAACCTCTGGGTGATATTGCACTCCCCAAATTTTCTTCCCAGGGTTTTCAATCACAGCCATTGGCGCATCCCGAGTGCTTGCCGTTGCCACAAAACCACTGGGCAAAACAGACACAGCGTCGAAGTGGCTCATCCACACATCGAGTTGTGCAGGAATATCGTCCTTCAGCAGCTGCGATTTGGCACCAGCAATGCGTTGCGCGACGGTGCGACCATATTCGCCCCTGCCGCCTCGCGATACTTTGCCGCCAAGTTGCTCGGCGATCAGCTGTGCGCCATAGCAAATGCCCAAGATAGGAATACCGAGTTCGTAAATCTGTGGATCGAGCACAGGTGCACCATCCACATGCACGCTTGCCGGCCCCCCCGACAAAATGATCGCGATTGGCTTGCGCTTGAGCACCTCTTGCGCCGAGATCTTGTGGGGCACTATCTCTGAATAGACCTGAGCCTCGCGCACACGGCGTGCAATCAACTGTGCATATTGGGCACCAAAATCAACCACCAACACGACTTGTGAGTCGTGAGTCAGTTGCTTTGCCATAGTGACCAATGACTGTAGTTGAACAGTGGTATTTGGGCCCAAGAGATGGAACGATGGAGACGCATGCAAATTGTCCAAACAACTCGTGTTGTGCTCCCAGCAACTGTTCCCGACCCATTAGGAGGTCGCAACGTCAGTGATTGCATCGGCCTCTACCCAAAGCCTGGGTGTGGTCGAGAGACTGTGTTGTCTGGTGATCGCGGAGGCTCAATGCAATACGCCACTTTTGGCATCATGATCACAGCACTCATCGTCATTGGCGTGCGAATCGCGCGCAGCATCTCAAAGCGTGACCGTGCACGTGACGAAGCTCTGGGGCTCAACGACTAGTTTTGCTGTGTGCCAGCAAGCCCAAATGTTTTAAAAAACCAAGGCGTTCTTGGAATTGTGCTCGCGTTGATCAGTTCATCTCTCTACGGAATCACGCCAATTTTTGTCTACCACGCCTTTGAATATGGGGCAGATCCATTTGGGTTGATGACATCGCGCTACTACATCGCAACCATTGTGCTTTTTACAATTCGCACAGTGCGATTTGGTCGAACAAAGTGGCCAGCACCAAAAACATCTCTCCAACTTTTCTTACTTGGTGCGATTGGTTTATATGCCAACAGCGTGTGCATGTTTAACGCGCTCAAACATTTACCAAGCGGCTTGTCAATGGTGATTTTCTTCTTCTACCCAATTGTCGTCGTGTTGTTTGGGTGGGCGCTCTACAAACACAAACCACCAGCAATTATCTGGCCATGTCTTGTCACCACCATCGTCGGAGTCATACTCAGTGCCAGCGATGTTTCTGGTGGACAAATGAAAGGCGTCATCTATATCGTGATTGGCGCATTTGCATATGCGATTTATTCGGTGCTCGCTGGTGCAGTCATGCCTCGTGCCGAACTCACCACTGGCTTGATGCTTGTTTTTGCAGGTGCTGGATTTTCATTTTCGATTATCTGGTTGCTTAATCCACCGGGGCTACCAACCACAATGCCGTTTGTCGCAGATGTGTGGTTGCCCGCTCTCGAGATTGGGCTTGTGGGCACGATCGGTGCAATGGGCGTTTTCTTTGCGGGCATGAATCGCATCGGTGCAAGCAAGAGTGCAGTGATCCAAACTTGGGAAGTATTGGTCGCAGGTCTTACTGGCATGATTTTCCTCAATCAGAATTTCACCCTTCGTCAGGTGTTGGGTGGCGTGCTGATTTTGGGTGGCGTGCTTTTGCTCACTCGCGCCGAGATTAAACGGGGTGAAAACCTGCCGCAAACTGCGCATGCCTAGATGCCCCAAAGAACCCTTAGCCTTGTGGGTACATAGCAATTTGAGTATTTCTTGCAGGGTTGGGTGAAATCCCCTACCGGCGGTTAAAGCCCGCGAACCTCACGAGCAATCGTGGGGTTGATCTGGTGAAATTCCAGGGCCGACGGTCAGAGTCCGGATGGGAGCAAGAAGACGAAAGTTGTGTTTGCGCGTATCACGGAATGCTCATGTGGCATTCCATTGTTGCTGCGTACGCATTGCGCTCGTCGTCCTTGCCCTGCCCTGCCTGAGGTGCCTGAAGCGCAACGACGAAAGAGACGCCTGCAATGACCACGGATGACGAACGCATGATGCGACTAGCAGTAGATACTGCTGTCGACGCACGCTTGCGTAGTCGTCCAAACCCATGGGTTGGAGCAGTCGTTGTTGCAACCGATGGCCAAGTTTTTTGTGGCGCAACAATGCAGCCTGGCGAGGCACACGCCGAAGTTGTGGCGCTACAAGCAGCTGGCACAAACACTCATGGCGCCACGTTGTACACCACGCTCGAACCGTGCAGCCACACCGGAAAAACTGGCCCATGCACACAAGTAATCATTAATGCAAAAATTTCTCGAGTAGTCGTCGGGATTATCGACCCCGACAAACAAGTCGCAGGTAACGGCATCAAGCAGTTGCGAGATGCAGGCATCACAGTCGATGTTGGTATCGAGCAAACGCTCGTCGCGCAACAACTTGCGCCATATTTACATCATCGTCGTACAGGCAGGCCGTATGTCATCTTGAAGATGGCCATGACACTCGACGGTCGTGTCGCAATGCCCGACAACTCGCAGTGGATTACTGGCGAGAGTGCACGCAAGCGCGTGCACCAACTGCGAGCAGAGAGCGACGCAATCTTGGTTGGTGCAGGCACGGTGCGCGCCGATAACCCATCACTCACAACTCGCGATGTCGACGGCCCGTCACCACGGCGAGTTGTGCTTGGCAACGTCTTACCAACCGACAACGTAAACCCGTGCCTTGAGTGGACTGGGACGCTTCCCAACCTGCTCGACACACTTGGCAGCGAAGGCGTTATTCAGTTGATGGTTGAAGGTGGGCCACGTGTTGCCACATCGTTTCACAACGAGCGATTAGTTGATCAATACATCTTGCATCTCGCGCCAATCATTGCTGGTGGTAGCGAATCACCGAAGGCACTGCTCGAATCAGCCGACATGTCATCAATGATGAACGGTCACATTGTTTCGACCCAAGTTCTCGACGACGACGTCGAAATCATCCTCGAACCAACTTCAACTATTACTTACTG
>JBJOEQ010000094.1:0-28806 GCA_046049195.1 Actinomycetota bacterium
TTGCGCCGCCTCCTATGTGGGCCACGCCAATGGAAAAGGCTGCGAGCCACAACGATGGACTTGATGAAGCAGCAAGATAGAAAATGCTCCACATCACGCCACCAACTCCACACAACAGCAACAGTCGCGGCATGTTGTTACGTGCAAAGCGCATGAAAACAAACGGACCAACTGCGGCTCCAAAGCCACGTGCGGCAAGAAGCAGTCCGCTGCCATCGTCTCCGGTGTTGAATGCATCAATTGCTAGCACTGCAAGCTGGCTGACTGCTCCTGCTCCTACGGCTTGGGTGGTTTTAGAAGCCATGAGAGCAAAAATCACGTTGTTCTCTTTGGCGTAGTGGAATGCTTCGCGCATGTCGGCAATTGGTCGAACTGGCTCGCGCACAGCATGTGCTTTTCGCTCTTGTAGAGGAACTTTGATGAGCGCAATCAGTGCTGCGCACAACATAAAGGTGCCAATATCGGCAATAAACGTTGCGGTTCTGCCAAAGGTTGCTGCAAAGAGACCGCCGATGGCGGAGCCAATAAACACTGATGCGCCCCAGCTCGAGCCAAACAATGCGTTTGCTTGACGGAGCTCTTCGTCGTTGCGGGTGATGTTGGGTAGTGCCGAACCAAATGCAGGAAGCGTGATGACAGCAAGTGACGAGATCACTATTTGCGTCAGAAGTGCTAGCCAAATGCGATCTGCATTCGAGAGCAGGAATCCAATACCGCAAATGGCTTGTAATGCGGAGACAAACACAATGATTCTGCGGCGATCAAACTTGTCAACAATTGGACCAGCGATAGGTGAGAAAAAAAACGATGGCAATACGTATGCGGCGTACACCAGCGATACCAGGAATGTGGAGTCGGTGGCTTCTTTGATTAATCCGACAAGGGCCACATACGTGAAGTAGTCGCCCATAACCGAAACATTCTGGGCAAGGAATAAATTGCGCACACTTGCGTTAGAGCGAAGTACTCCCATGAGAAGATGTTTACTTGCGCAGTGCTTGAATGCGGTCGAGCGTTTGCTCGGCCTCTGCAACCATGCTGCGCACCAAGTCTCCCGCAGCAACAAGTTCATTAATTGCGCCAACGCCTTGCCCGGCCGGCATGAACTCGCGCTCGACGTCGACTTTTGTGCCAACTGGGTAACCCAAGTGGTTTACTCCTGCCTTCATTGAAGCGATCGCTTGTTGTGGAAATGGCAGGAGCGTCTCTGGGTGCTTATCGAAATCGTTTGTCCATTCATTGCGCACGACGCGACATGTCTTGCCTGTGTAACTGCGCGTGATGACGGTGCCGTCTTCGCCTGTGGCAAGAAGTTTTTCTTTGTAGCCGTCCACTGCACGAGCTTCTGGTGTTGCAATAAAGCGTGTGCCGATCCACACCCCGTCGGCACCAAGCGCTAATGACGCAGCGAGACCGCGGCCGTCGTATAAACCACCTGCGGCAACTACCACTACTTTTTTGCCGACTGCATCGACCACCTGGGGTACAAGTGCGATCGTTGCGACAGTGCCTGTGTGACCACCACCTTCGGTGCCTTGAGCAACAACAAAGTCGCAACCACTTTCAACAGCAGCAACCGCGTGTCGAACTTTTCCACACATTGATCCAACAATTACGCCGTGGCTGTGCAGTCGCTCGATGATGTCGCGTGGCACTCCGAGGCCTGCAACAAAAACACGAGCCCCACTTTTGATAATCAGGTCAACGTCGCGCTCGAGTGTGTGTGGAAGCGCGGTCAGCAAATCGACGCCAAATGGTTTTTGGGTCAGGCTTTTGACGCCATCAATCTCACGGGCCAATTCGCCATCTTGCATGGTCGATGCACCCAATGTTCCAAGACCGCCAGCCTCCGAAACTGCTGCAACGAGGTGGTGGTAACTCACACCGCCCATGCCTGCAAGCATGACGGGGAATTCAATGTCGAGAAGTTCGGTCAGTCGCGTACGCATGCGTTCCAACTTACTTGGTTTGATCGTGAGTTACGTAGGCGCCGTCACGACCTAAGAAATTGCGATGCCACCGAGACGGAGTAAAAATTGCTGCTCGGGGCTCGTCTTCAAACATCCAGCGCACAAAGTTTGCCCTCGTCCATGGAGTCAGGTTGGCCACACGTAATGCTGCTCGCGCCCCGAGAGACGATTTCAAGATTGTTCCAAGAGTTGCTGACATGCGGTGATCTGCAAAGAAGTTCTGCTTGACAAGTTGCTCATACTTATTTCGAGTGACCGAAGCTTCGCGGTTGATGCCTGCGAGAATTGCTCGCGCACTCAGTTGTCCAGAGAGCAGTGCCTGGCCGATACCTTCACCGGTGAGTGTGTCGGTGACACATGCGGCATCACCAATAAATAGCACGCGGCCACTGGAGAGCGGGGCAGACGTGACGCGTGCGGGAATAGGCCATGCGGTGTGTCGATCTTCCATGACTACGCCTGAGCCAAGTGCGCCAGCAATATGTTTGCGAGCGAGCAAGTTTGGCCAGAGGTCTTTCATTTGTTGCACCGAGTACTTGCCACCACGCAAGATTCCGAAACCGATGTTGACACGGCCATCTTGCAACGGAAACGACCACGCGTAGCCGGGCAATAAATCTTTTTCGAACCACACGTGCAAGCGGTCTTTTGCAGAACCTGTGACGTTGTTGGCGTATTGACGAAATGCGTGCCACTCGCCGAGGTATCCCGGTGTTGACATGCCGAGCGATTTGCGCACTGGCGACCACATACCATCCGATGCGATCACAAACTTTGATTGGACAGTTTCGCTTTTATTGTTGTTGTTAATATCGATCGTGATGTGATTTGATGTCTGTTCGCGAACGGAAACAAATTCGTGGCCCTCAAGCACACGAATATTTTTTGATCGAGCCAACTGCACCAGGGCATTGTCAAGTTCGATTCGTGGTGCGATTGCTGCAAACTGACCGCGAGTGGGAAGTGCAAACTGCATTTCTGTACCACTCGGGGAGCGCAGCCATACGTCGTTACATACTGTCCAATTGGGCACAGCTTGGGGGTCAAAGCCGAGTTCATCCAAAATGCGAAGCGCGCCAGTGGTTAAACCGTCACCGCAGCATTTGTCGCGAGGAAAAAAAGCCTTATCAATAACAATTACGTCGAAATTGTTGGCACGTAATGTGAGCGCCGCTGCAATACCGCTTGGCCCTGCTCCGACGACAAGAACATCGCACACCAAATCGGCAGCACTGTTGTTCGACTTGGTAAGAGACACGGTATTCAGACTAGAGTCGTTGCCCATGAGCCGCTTATGTGAAGGTCGAGTAGTTGTTGTCACTGGTTCGGGACGCGGTATTGGTCGCGAACATGCATTAAGTCTTGCCAAACACGGCGCACTGGTCGTTGTCAACGACTTGGGCGGCGGTGTCGATGGCTCGGCAGGCGATATTTCGCCAGCACAAAGTGTTGTCAATGAGATCGAAGCCATGGGTGGTCGTGCTGTTGCTAACGGCGACGACATTTCAACTTGGGCAGGCGCAGAGCGTCTGATCCAGACAGCAGTCGACACGTTTGGTGACTTGCATGCAGTTGTTAACAACGCTGGAATCTTGCGCGACCGCATGATGGCCAACATGTCGGAAGAAGAATGGGACGCCGTCATCAAAGTGCACCTCAAGGGCACGTTTGCACCGTCGCGTTTTGCCGCTGCTTACTGGCGCGATCAAAGCAAGGCTGGAAAACCAGTTGATGGTCGCATCATCAACACTTCGTCGGTGTCTGGTATCTATGGCAACGTTGGTCAAACAAACTATGGCGCCGCAAAAGCAGGCATCGCTGCGTTTACAACCATCGCAGCGCTTGAGCTTGCTCGCTACGGAGTCACAGTCAACGCAGTTGCACCGGTTGCGCTCACGCGCATGACCGAAAATCTTTCGCCAACCCCTCCAACCGACGAAGAACGCGAACTCGGTTCACCACGTTGGATTGCACCGATCGTGACATGGCTTGCTTCAGAAGAATCAAAGGCAATCACCGGTCGTGTGTTTGAAGCGAGCGGCCGAGTGTTGGCAATTGCCGAAGGTTGGCATCGTGGCCCAACTCACGAACCAGTTGACGATGCAGCAATGCTTGGACCAATTGTTGAAGAGTTAATGACGAAGGCTCGCCTCAATGCCGGCATGGACGGCAAAGACGGCTCTTGGCCGCAGCCACAACCGAACAAATAGTTTGTGATTCGCTGGCATGTTGAATACTCAACTTGCCAAGGCACACAGCGATTTTGCGGATCGCAATCCACAAAGCCGATGTCACTATGACGAGGCTCGCAAATTCTTACCTGGTGGGCAGACACGATCGGTTCTTACACACGCTCCGTTTCCTCTTGCCTTTGCATCGGGTCAAGGAGCAACACTCACTGATGTAGATGGCCATACATATATCGACTTTCTTGGCGACTACACCGCGGGGTTGCTCGGTCATAGCGAGAGGCGAGTGCTTGATCGCGTAGTAGAGGCCTTGTCGCACAACACAAGTGTTGGTGGTGTGCACCCAGCCGAAGCAACACTTGGCAAGTTGATGTGTGAGCGGTTTCGCATAGATCGCGTGCGGTTCACCAACTCGGGCACGGAAGCAAACTTATTAGCGATGACAACTGCTGTCGTTGCGACTGGCAGGAAAAAGATTTTGGTTTTTGCAGGTGGATACCACGGCAGTGTGTTTTATTTTGCGAACGGCAGTGCAAAGTGGAATGCGCCTTTTGATTTTGTAATTGCACCATACAACGACACTTCTGCTGCGTTGCAAGCGATCAACGACAACGCCGCAAACCTTGCCGCCGTGGTTGTGGAGCCAATGCTTGGCTCAGGAGGATGCATCCCTGGCTCATCTGATTTTCTCTCGAAAGTGTTTGACGCTGCTCGAAATATTGGTGCAGTATGCATTGCTGATGAGGTGATGACCTCTCGTCATGGCCGAAGTGGGATGATGCAACTGCTCGGCGTCGAGGCTGATATCACGGCGTTTGGCAAGTACATCGGCGGCGGTTTCTCCTTTGGTGCGTTCGGCGGTAAGGCCGAGTTTCTTGATCAGTTTGATACGAGCCCAGAATCGGGACGAGCGTCACCGATTGCACATGGCGGCACGTTCAATAACAATCTGTCGACCATGACAGCCGGATGCGCTGTGTTGGGTGAGGTGTTTACAGCAGATGCGGCAGAGGCACATACCAAACGAGGTGACGAATTTCGCGAGGCAGTTGCTTCCGTGATTGCCAAACACAACGTTCCGGTTTCGGTTAGTGGGTTTGGATCAATGATGTCGCTCCATGCGCTTGCATCGCCCCCACGAAAGCCTTCCGACCTTGAAACGCGCGACCCAGAGTTGCAAGAGCTTTTGTTTTTTGGATTGCTGCAACGCGGTGTGTACATCGCGACACGCGGAATGATGAATCTTGGGCTCGCACACACCGATGATCAGATGGCAACGACACTTGATGCTCTTTCTGATGTGCTCGCCTCAATAAATTAGAAGAGTCGCAACTCGTCAGTTCGCTTGCCACGCAGTTCGTCGTAGTCGACCTCACACCAACCCATACCGCGGCTTTCGGCAAGCACACGAGCCTGAGGCTTGATCGATTGAGCGACAAAGATGCCACGAATGTTGCCGAGTGAAGTGTCGGCATGTAAGCAGTCGATGTAGCGAGTGAGCTGCTCGACACCATCGATCTCCCCACGGCGTTTGATCTCGACAGCGACTGTTTGACCTGATGCGTCACGGCACAACAAATCAACAGGGCCAACCGCTGTTGGGTATTCGCGGCGAATGAGCGTCATCCCAGGCTCGATCGACTCCGGAAGTGCAGCAAGTAGCTCTTGTAGATGAGCTTCGACTCCGTCTTTTGTGAGTCCTGGGTCTTCGCCTAGTTCGTGCGAAGAATCGCTAAAAACTTCGTGTAGATAGATGGTCAACGTTTCACCTTTTGGATTAGTGACAACCCACTTGTCGTCGTGCTCGACAACAGTGTTGGGTGCATTCATCCAGTTGAGTGGTTTGTATGCGCCACCATCAGCATGAATCGCGATGCATCCATCTGCTTTGCGCATCAACAGTCGATTCGCTTCAGGGAGCGACGCATCGAGCCGGCCCTCGTACACGACGCTGCAGCGGGCAACTACAAGTCTCATGCGTGTAGAAACTAGATCAACGACCGACGTGTTCGCGCATTCTCTTTTGAATCAAGTTGCGACGCGCTTGCAAATCTCGGTATGTCAATGTGTCGACCGAAGTCTCGACACCAAGACCTGCCTTGATGCTGTCCATGTTGAGTTCCACAGCCAAGTGATCTATACCGAGTTCGCGTCCGAGGCGCTCTCCGTGTCGCTCTGCAAACAGCATTGAGATTGCAGTAACCTCTTGAATGATGTCGAGGTCGGGTGCCAATCGAGCAATTGCTCCGTCCAGAAACACCATGTTTTTGACGTACAACATGAGTTCTTTTGGCATGCGTGCGCCGTATCCCATCATTGCCTTGACAATGCGCTGTACTTCGTTGACGAGTTCTTCGCCAGACAGTGTGGTTGGGTCGACTACTGGTTGATCCAGATTGAGATCTTTGATCACAGCCTGAATGTCGGTGTCGAGGGGCAGGGCTCCCAGGTCGCGCAATGCCTCAATCTGTCCAACAACATTGTTTGTCGTTGCATTGAGCATCAGTCGTAAAAATGCCATGCGACGTGAGCCGGTGAGGCGACCAACGATGCCAAAGTCGAGTAATGCAGTGCGGCCATCTTTCATTACAAACAAATTGCCACCGTGCAAGTCACCGTGGAAGACGCCGTGAATCATCGCGCCTTCCATGAATGCGATCATTCCTGTGCGGATGACTTTTACCGTGTCGATACCTGCATCTTGCATACCAACCACATCATCAAATTTGAATCCTTCAAGACGTTGCATGACGAGCACGCGCCGAGCGACGAGGCTCGGATGTGGACGCGGCACGATGTATCCGTCTTGCTGCAACTCGTGCAACATCTTGGCAACATCAAGCATGTTGTCGGCTTCGATGCGAAAGTCAAGTTCTTCGACAATCGTCTCGGCAAAAAGTTCTACCAATGCAGGCGGGTTGGCAAGTGCGCTGATCTTGATGCGACCAATCATGTGTGGGGCCAGCCACGCCATGACACGCAAATCTTTACGCACGAGTGCCGAAACCGTTGGTCTTTGTACTTTGACAACTACTTCCTCACCGGTGATCAACGTGGCCAAGTGAACCTGAGCAATTGATGCAGCGGCGAGTGGGGTGGTTGCAAATGTGCTGAAAACATCGGTGAGGCGGGCTCCAAGATCTTGTTCGACTACACGCTGTGCCTCTTCAAAGGAAAATGGTGGAACTTGATCGCGGCAAAGTTTAAATTCGTTGACGAGTTCGACTGGAAACAATCCTTCACCGCTTGAAATGATCTGACCAAGCTTGATGTAGGTAGAGCCAAGGCGCTCAACAGCCTTACGCATGCGCAAAGAAATAAATGCGCGTGATGCTTCAGGAGTCTCAAACTTATTTCGCTTCTTCTTAATAAACCAAGGCAACAAAGCCATGCTGAGAACAAATACAACAGTGATCAATCTGGCGACAGGTGGAATCTTGGTTGGTTTCGTAAGCACTGGCACTTCGCGCTGAGCGGCTGCGCGCAAAGCGACTGCAGTTTTTTGCCACTTGATGTTGTCGAGTTGCAAAACCCAAGGCGGGTTTTGGTCAAACGCGCCCCAATCGGTGTCAGAAGTAGAAGTCACCTGTTAATTGTGCCTGCGCGAAGCGCATCTACAACTTGGTGTGCCAAATGTTGTTGGCAGACGATGAAGTCGGGGAGCCAAGTGTCACGCATGTTATATACGAGTGGCGATCCATCGGTTCGGCTTGTAAAAAGTCCTGCTGCTTGGGCAACCACCATTGGCGCAGCAGAGTCCCATTGGTGCATTCCGCCCTCGTGCACGTAAATGTCGGTTTCACCAAGTACCACCGCCATTGCCTTTGCGCCGGCCGAACCAAGTCGTGCAACTTCGCAGTCAAGAGCCTGGGCCACGATGATCGCAGCATCGGTGGCGCGATTTCGTGAGACAACGAGTCGGGGCTTACCTTCATGCCGAGGTGGTGGTGCTGGAGGATTGGCTGTTGACAGTGTGAGACCAAATGCTGGAAGCGCAACTGCACCTGCGGTGAGCATGCCGTCATTGGACGGAGCACCGCTTGCATCCTTGCGCTCCCACAGCGCAATGTGCACTGCCCAATCTGCTCGATCAAACTCCGAATATTCTTGTGTGCCATCGAGTGGGTCAATGATCCACACCCGATCGGCAGTCAATCGGTTGGAGTCGTCGGCTGCTTCTTCGGAAAGAATCGCATCATCTGGTCGGTGCTCGGCAAATGCTTCATCTAAAAACCGTTGTGCTGCAGCATCACCAACATCTTTGGCCAACCACGTCGATGCACCGTCGTTGTACAGGCGTTCGCGCACGGCGAGCAGACGCTTGCCGGTTTCTTCTGCTAAATAATGAGCGAGTTCGTGATCGTCGAACTTCACGAAATACTGCGCCCAAGATCAATCGCTGCGCGAATTGCTTCGCGTACCGCATCTTCGTTGGCGCCGGATGCAACGAGTGCAGCAACTTGGCGCTCAAGTTGTTCGGCTGCCACTTCGTCAAAAGCATCAATGTGCTTGTTGGTTGCAATGGTGGATGCGGTGAGGAGCACAATTGCGGCGATAGAAGTGACAAGGCCGATACCGATGATGCCACCGTTGTTGTTGGAGACAATGCTCGTGGCGATGATGCCCCCAATGCCCGCTACAAAGACAACAGCACACACGATTCGAATGCGCTTCAGGGCGGTGTTCATACAGTTTGTATCGTATTGCGTTATCGCGAAAGTGGCTTGTACTTAATGCGCCTTGGCTGGTCGGCTGCACCACCCAACTCTTTTTTGCGCCATGCCTCGTAGTCGGTGAAGTTGCCTTCGAACCAACGCACTTGGCTGTCGCCCTCGAAAGCCAACACGTGTGTTGCAATGCGGTCGAGAAACCATCGATCGTGGGAGATCACTACAACGCAACCAGGAAATGCTTCGAGAGCAGTCTCGAGCGCGCGCAGCGTGTCAACGTCCAGATCGTTTGTTGGTTCGTCAAGTAGCAGCAAGTTGCCTGCTTTTTTGAGCATCTTTGCCAAGTGCACGCGATTGCGCTCGCCACCCGACAAGTCGCCAACGCGCTTTTGTTGGTCGGAGCCTTTGAAGTTGAAACTTGCAACATATGCGCGTCCGTGAATCTCGCGTCCACCGACTTTGAGCGTTTCGGCTCCGTCAGTGATCTCTTCGTACACCGATGCATCTGCGTTGAGTGTGTCGCGACTTTGATCGACGTAGCTCATCTGCACGGTGTCGCCAATAGTGATCGTGCCCGAGTCGGGTGCTTCTTGACCGCTCAACATATTGAACAATGTTGTCTTGCCTGCACCGTTTGGTCCGATGATGCCAACGATGCCAGCAGGTGGAAGCGAGAACGAAAGATTTTCGATCAACAGACGATCGCCAAAACCTTTGCTGAGATCTTTGACTTCGATAACCGTGCCCCCAAGGCGTGGTCCTGCAGGAATTGCAATCTCGAGTCTGTCTGGGCCAGAGTCGGCAGCCTGGGCCTCAGCATGCAACTTGTCATACGCAGCAAGACGAGCCTTACCTTTTGACTGGCGAGCCTTTGGTGCCATGCGAACCCACTCGAGTTCACGCTGCAATGTGCGCTTGCGCGCGTCATTAGATTTTTCTTCGCGACCAAGACGCTCTTGTTTTTGCTCGAGCCAACTGGTGTAGTTGCCCGAAAACGGAATGCCGCGTCCGCGGTCTAATTCCAAGATCCATTTGGCCACGTTGTCGAGGAAGTAGCGGTCGTGGGTAATAGCCACGACAGTGCCTGGGTATTCCTGCAAGAAACGCTCGAGCCAGTCAACGCTCTCGGCGTCCAAGTGGTTGGTTGGTTCGTCTAAGAGCAGCAAGTCTGGGCGGCTCAGCAACAAACGGCAAAGCGCAACACGACGTCGTTCTCCACCAGAAAGTTTGGTCACATCAGCATCATTGGGTGGGCACCGCAGTGCATCCATTGCAATCTCAACATTGCGCTCGAGAGCCCATGCATCGGCTGCCTGAATTTTTGCTTCAAGGTCTGCTTGGAGTGCGCCGACTTTGTCAAAGTCGGCATCTGGCTCGCCCCACATTGCAGTCACTTCTTCGTAGCGTGTGAGCAAGTCGCGAATTGGTGCAACGCCGTCCATCACATTGCCAAGCACATCTTTTGTTGGGTCGAGTTTTGGTTCTTGTTCAAGGATCCCGACGCTAAAACCTGGGGTGAGTCGTGCTTCGCCCGTATAGCCATCGTCGGTGCCGGCCATGATTCGCAGCAGGCTCGACTTGCCGCTGCCGTTTGATCCGATAACGCCGATCTTTGCACCAGGGTAAAAAGACAGCGAAATGTCCTCGAGCACTGTGCGATCTGGGGGATAAAACCGAGCCAGTTTGTAACAGGTATAAATAAATTCAGCAGCCATGACGCATACAAACTAGTGGCAATGTTGGACAGTGGTGCAGTGCTAGTTTAGGGGCTGTCAGCAAACAGTGCTTAGCGTTCAAATTTATTCATTTATTTCAAAAAGGGGCTTAATCATCATGGAACTTCTCTCGCAGGACTACCTCTACACATTTACTTTTCGTTGGCTGCACGTTCTTGTCGGCATCGTTTGGATTGGCATGCTGTACTACTTCAACTTGGTGCAGGTTCCTGGATTGGCCGCGTACGGCGATGAGGGCAAGGCTCGCAACATCACGATCGACAAAATTGCTCGTCGCGCCCTGTGGTGGTTTCGTTACGCCGCACTCGCAACTCTCGCGACTGGTCTTTTGATCACTGGTGAGAAAAATTATTGGAAGAACTTCCTCAATGGCTCTGCGGCTGGCAACGGTCACGACGTCGCGATATCGGTTGGCATGGTGATTGCCACATTGATGGCGGCCAACGTGTGGATGATCATTTGGAAAAACCAAAAAGTTGTTCTTGCCAACGTTGTCAACGTGTTGGGTGGAGGCGAAGCAAATGCCGATGCACCAACTGCCGGACGTAAGGCTCTCTTGGCATCACGTCAAAACATGATCTTTTCGGTGTCGATGTTGTTCTTCATGGTTGGATCTGCACACTTTTATAACGGCGCCTTTGGCGATGCAACGAGCAGCAATGCTCAATTGTTTTTCATCATTTCAATTGTGATTACTGCACTGCTCCAACTCAACGCCATTGGTATCTTTGGCGGCATCAAGGCCGGTAACAAGATGTTGTGGATTTATGAGAGCCACAAGAATGCGCTGATTACATCTGGAGTGTTGTGGTTGGTGTTGTGGATTCTTTCTGAGGTGTTGCTCAGCAAGTAATCAGTTTTACTGTTTAGTAAGTTAGAAAGCCGGTTTCACTTAACAGTGAGATCGGCTTTCATGTTTTGGTGGCCAGGCACCGTGCAGAGCAACACGTAACTGCCACTCGCAAGAGTTATTGACCCCGTGTCAATGTCGCCATTTTTGTTTACCACCAATTCAAAGCCACTTACTTTGGTGTCTCCTTGGGCAACTATCAGGTTGTGGCGGATGGTGTCTTCGTTAACATACGCAACAAAATTTTCTCCGGTGGCGACTTCGTAACTCGTTTTGTCAAATTGAAGACCAGAAACAGCGCGTACTTCGAGGTCGGTGTCGGCAGGGACGGTTGCGGCAGGGGACGATGACGAACTTGAACAGGCTCCCAGCGCAACAACGAGAGCGACAACGGGCATCAACGCAAGTGAACTTTTAGCAAATCGTTTCATGGTGTCATAGTAATGGTCTCAGCGTGAGCGAAAGATGGGTTCAATGCTGGTTTTGAGATGTAGTTAGTCACACCCTGTCGCACAAGGCACTACGAGTAGAATGAAGGCGATGCTTGACCGCCCTCACCCCGAGGAATTTGGCGCCAACTCTTGGCTTGTCGAAGAGATGTATGAGCAATACCGCAATGACCCAGCGTCTGTGGGCGCAACGTGGCAAGAGTTTTTTAGTGATTTTCGTCCAGCAGGTGCTCCTCGTGTCGACAACACCGCCGAAATATTGCGACCATTGTTGTTGCCCCCAGAAGACGTAGACGGACAAATAGCTAAACCTGCCAAACCAGTTGCAACATCGCCTGGGGTAGAGCCACCAGCACCGCGCACGCTTGCACCTGTCGAAATTTTGGCCGACCCAGCACCAGAGCCATTGCGCGGAGTGCCCGCCGCAATTGCAACCAATATGGAACGCAGTTTGTCGGTGCCAACCGCAACGAGTTTTCGCAATGTGCCAGCCAAGTTGCTTGAGGTGAACCGTAAGGTCATCAACAACTATCGCGGGCGCACTGGTCAGGGCAAAGTCAGTTTCACGCATCTCATTGGTTACGCGGTTGTGCGTGCAATTGCCGACTCTGTGCCAAACATGAAGAATTCATATGCAGTCGACGCGGATGGTAAAGCGCAATTGCAAAAGCGCTCGCATGTCAACATTGGTCTTGCTGTCGATGTTGACAAGGGCAATGGCCAGCGTTCGTTAGTGGTGCCTGTACTTCGACACGCAGACACGCTCGACTTCAATGGTTTCTTGTTTGCGTACGACGACATCATTCGTAAAGTTCGCGCCAACAAATTGACGGCCGATGATTACGCGGGGGCGAACGTCAGTCTTACTAACCCCGGCACAATTGGCACCGTGCAGTCGGTGCCGCGACTGATGCCTGGTCAGGGTGTCATCGTGGGTGTTGGCTCGATTGATTATCCAGCGGAGTTTCAGGGTTCGGACGAACGCACCATCGTGCGACTCGGTATTTCAAAAGTTGTCACTATCACGAGCACGTACGACCATCGCATCATCCAAGGCGCCGAGAGTGGCATGTTCCTGAAGTACTTACACGAATTGCTGATTGGTGAACACAACTTTTATACCGATGTATTCCGTAGTCTCGGTGTGCCATATCAATCTGTTGAGTGGCATCAAGATTCACATCTGATCGACAGTGAAGATGCGATGCTCGACAAGCAAATGCAAGTTGCAACTCTCATTCGCGTACACCGTGTGCGTGGACACTTGATTGCAGACCTTGATCCGTTGCGCTGGCAAGAGCCAGTGATGCCGCGTGAACTTGACCCTGCAACGTATGGACTGACAATTTGGGATTTAGATCGCGAATTTTTGACAGGCGGAGTCGGCGGCGTGCGCAAGTCGACACTTGGAGATTTGTTGGGTGTGTTGCGCGATGCATACTGCCGCACTATCGGCGTTGAGTACATGCACATTCAGAACACCGAAGAGCAGCGGTGGATTCAGGAGCGAATGGAAGGCGAGATTCGCGGTCACACCAAGGTCGATAAGCGCAGAGTGCTTGAACGACTTAATGCAGCAGAGTCTCTCGAGCGATTTTTGGCCACAAAGTACGTAGGTGCCAAGCGGTTTGGTTTGGAAGGTGCAGAGTCTGCAATTCCGATCCTCGATGCAATTTTGTCGGGCGCTGCCGATGCAAAACTGGATGGAGCAGTGATCGGCATGATGCATCGTGGCCGTCTCAATGTGTTGACCAACGTGATTGGCAAGAACTATCAAGAACTGTTTGACGAGTTTGAGGACTACATCGATCCCTCGTCCGTGCAAGGTTCTGGCGACGTCAAATATCACCTTGGTGCAACCGGCACTTTCGTGTCTCCATCGGGTGCGACTCTGCCGCTCGAGTTGTCTGCAAACCCAAGCCATCTCGAAACTGTGGACTCGATTGTGCTTGGAATGGTGCGTGCCGCTCAAGATCGCATCGATCCACCGCTTGCTTACAGCGTGCTGCCATTGCTCATTCATGGAGACGCGGCGTTTGCTGGTCAGGGCGTTGTTGCCGAGTGCTTAGCCATGAGCGATACCAGTGGCTACCGCGTTGGCGGCACGGTGCATCTCATTGTCAACAACCAAATCGGCTTTACTACTTCGCCGCAGTACGCACGTTCGTCGCAGTATCCGAGCGACGTGGCCAAAACTGTGCAGGCCCCAATTTTCCATGTCAATGGTGACGACCCAGAAGCGTGCGTGCGAGTAGCAAAACTTGCGTTTGAATATCGTCAGAAGTTTCACAAAGATGTCGTAATTGATTTGGTGTGTTACCGCCGCCACGGGCACAACGAAGGCGACGACCCGAGTTACACACAGCCGTTGATGTACAAAGCAATCGCGGAGCGACGCAGCGTGCGAAAGTTGTACGTAGAAACTCTTGTGAAGCGCGGAGACATCACACTTGAAGAAGCCGAGCAGGCTCTTGCCGATTATCAGACCAAGTTGCAAAGTGCATTAGATGCAGCACGTGCAGCCGCACCGGAACTAATTCGGGTACCGCGACCACCAGAACCAATTGGTGTGGTGCCCCATGTTGCAACTGGCGTTGGACGCAAAGTGCTGGACGGTATTTTCCATCACCTCACCGAATACCCGCAAGGTTTTGCTCCGCACCCAAAGTTGGTCAAGCAGTTTGAATTGCGTGCCAAACAATATGCGACGCAACACGATGTTGACTGGGCTACTAGCGAGGCACTTGCAATTGGCTCGCTCGTCGTGCAGGGCATTCCTGTTCGTTTGATGGGCGAAGACTCGCGCCGCGGCACATTTAGTCAACGCCACTCCACTCTTGTCGACAACAACAATGAAACACGTTGGGTACCGCTGAATACGCTGCCAGATGCCAAGGCTCGCTTTTGGGTGTACGACTCGCTGTTGAGCGAGTATGCAGCACTCGGTTTTGAGTACGGCTACGCGCATGGCAACACCAACGCGCTTGTGATGTGGGAAGCGCAGTTTGGTGACTTCGTCAATGGTGCTCAAGTAGTGATTGACCAATACATCGTTGCAGCAGAAGATAAGTGGGGTCAGCAAAACAGTTTGGTGATGCTACTTCCACACGGATTTGAGGGCCAAGGTCCAGAGCATTCGTCGGCGCGTCTCGAGCGCTTCTTGCAGCAGTGCGCAGAAGACAACATTCAGGTGTGTTACCCAACCACTGCCGCTCAGTACTTTCACATGTTGCGCCGACAAGTTTTGCGAGAAGTGCGCAAGCCACTTGTAGTGATGACACCAAAGCAACCTCTGCGCATGAAGCAAAGTCGGTCACTAGTCGATCAATTGACCACGGGCAGTTTTGAAGAGATCTTGGACGATCCATCTGGTATTGACAAGTCGAAAGTGACACGTGTTGTGCTGTGCACAGGCAAAGTGGCATGGGACGCAATGACCGAGCGAGATAAGCGCGCAGCAAATGTTGCCGTGGTTCGGATCGAGCAGTTGTATCCGTTTCCAATCAACGGTCTACATGAAATATTGAAGCAGTATCCCAACGCTAAAGAGTTGTTGTGGTTACAAGAAGAGCCAGAAAATATGGGCGCTTGGAGATTTGTCGATCACTTGGTGTGGCCGCTCAAGAACCAGGGTTACGACTGGCGCCACGTTGCTCGAGTCGAGTCGGGTAGTCCTGCAACTGGATCGAAAGCGATCCATGATCAAGAAGTCGCAGACTTGATGGAGCAAACCTTCGCTGCTTGGTAGCAGTTGCTGATTGCAGTGTTACTTTTTTGCCAGATCGAGATTGATGATCTGAGCAAGTTCGCTTAAGGCTTGCTCGCTCGTTGCAACCTTGATCGTGATCATGCCCATTTGTGCTGCAGGCTTGAGGTTGATACCCAAGTCGTCGAGAAAAACACATTCGTCGGGTTGCACGCCAACCGTTTCGCACGCAATCTCGTAAAAGCGTGGTTCTGGTTTTCTTGCCCCAATTTTGCTCGACTCAATCACGGCATCAAACCGTGCAAGCACTGCCTGCAACTCTTGCTGACGTGCGCGCTCAATTGGGTCGGTTGCTGCGACCTGTTGCGTCAGCACATTGTTGGTAAGGCAGGCAAGAATGAGTCCAGATGCTTTGATGACATCGAGCGCGTGCACCATGTCTGGTCGCAACTCGCCGTGCAATAGCGCAAGAATTTCGGCTCCAGGTATACGGTGACCGAGCGCCTCGCTTTCGAGCGCAAAAATGTCGTCAAATTGAGCAGGAGAAATATCACTTCGCTCAAGCCTGGCCCACGCATTTTCGTGGTGATTGACCGAGTTGACCGAACGGATGAAATTGAGCGGCAGGCCATGGTCTCGCTCATAGTCATTGAAAGCGTCAAATGGACTGGACAGGATGACGCCCCCAAAATCGAAAAATACGGCTCTCAGCACGCATAGATAGTAAGGGCTGGGGCATCCCTGTGGCGCACTCGGCCCACTGGTTGACTTACCTAGTGGCAAATCGCGGACCAAAGCATGTGGTGGTAGACGGGTCAAATTTGGCGACCGAGGGCCGCACATCGCCCAGCCTCAAGCAATTGCACGAAGCTGTGCTGTCGTTTATGAACGAATATCCCGACACCAAAGTGACGGTGGTTGTGGATGCCACGTTTGGCCATCGCATCGACAAGCGCGAAGTTGCCGAATTTAATGACGCGATCGACAACAACGAACTAGTTTCGCCGCCTGCGGGAGCTGTTGGGCGTGGTGACGGGTTTGTGCTGACCATTGCCAAGAAAATTGGTGCAACAGTTGTTTCCAACGACAGTTACCAAGAATTTCATGCAGATCACTCGTGGCTGTTTGATGGTGGTCGATTAATGGGTGGCAAGCCGGTGCCACTTGTTGGCTGGGTATTTATTGATCGCTTGCCAGTGCGTCCGTCGGCTGCAAAGTCTGTCAAGAAAGCAAGTCGTGAAGCCAACAGACCGATGCCGATTCCGCGCACACCGCCTCCAAATATCAAACTTGCTACCAAGACAAAAGTAGCAACAACATCCGCAGTAGCGGCGCCGGCGGCAAGTGCACGCACCAAGCCAACAACTGCGGTGAACGAGCTCACACCATTTTTGGAGTTTGTCGAAAAATACAAAATTGGAAGCAAAGTTAAAGGAACGGTTGAGACCTACTCCGCACACGGTGTGTACGTGCGCATTGGCAATGTGCTTGGTTATTTGCCACTTCGATTGATGTCTAACCCGCCACCTCGTAGTGCACGCGAATTCGTCAAGATCGGTCAACAGGTTTCACTCGTCGTGTCGAGCTTTACTGCGTCACGACGTAGCATCGATGTCGGCATTGTTGGGCCCGTGACGGAAGTCAAGAAGTCTGCGGCCGCAGTTGCAGCGGTAGTGACATCTGCTCCAGCCGCCCCGACCAAGCGGGCGAAGAAACAAAAGAAACGCGCCGCGCCTGTGCAAACTCGTCCGACTCCCGCACAAACACGCAAGGCTCCCGCCAAGAAAAAATAAGTGTCGCGTAGTAGTTTGGTGCGGTGCTGATCGCTACTTGGAATGTCAATTCTCTAAAAGCCAGGCTGCCTCGCGTGCAGCAATGGATAGAGGAAAACAAGCCAGATGTTTTGTGTATTCAAGAAACCAAGATGAAGGATGCGGTCTTTCCATCACTTGTGTTTGATGAAATGGGTTACGAGTCTGCGCATTTTGGTCAAGGTCAATGGAACGGTGTGGCAATTTTGTCAAAAGTTGGTCTCGACAATGTGATCAATAACTTTGCAGTTGGCGAACCAGATGGTGAAGCACGGATCATTAGTGCCGAATGCGGTGGCATCAATGTTGTGTGCGTCTATGTGCCCAATGGTCGAGAGCTCGGGCACGATCACTATCAGTACAAACTGCGCTGGATGAAGCAACTAAAGCAGCACGTTGCCAAAATCGCCAAGCCGGCGGGAGATGTGATCGTGACAGGCGACTTCAACATCGCTCCCAACGACATAGATGTATGGGATCCTGAAGCGCTTATTGGTTCGACACATGTGAGCGCACCAGAGCGCGAAGTTTTAAGCGATCTCTGTGCATGGGGGCTTACCGATATTTATCGCGATCAACATCCAGAACCAAAGTTGTTTTCATGGTGGGATTATCGCGATGGTGGGTTTCATAAAAATCATGGAATGCGGATCGATTTGTTACTTGTGAGCGAGTCAGTTGCCAAGCGCACCAAAATGACCGTAGTCGACCGCAACGCTCGCAAAGGCGAAAAGCCAAGCGATCACGCACCTGTCGTGATGGAGTTGTAGATCAGTAGTCATGTCGAACAACACGCCAAATAACTTTGCAGGTTTCCATGTCCGTCAAACGCCAATGACGGCCGATGAACAGATTCGCGCCGAACGCGCGCAAGTGATTCGTGATGAAATAGAAGAGATCGTCTCGGTGGTAGGCGCAAGTTTTCTTGACCGCAGCCCAATCATTGGTGCGATCAATCCGCTTGCGATGCCAATGACGATCACCACTTCAACCGACGAAAATGGTCGCGTCAATGTTGTTGGCAGTGTCACGTTTGGTTCGGCGTATGAAGGGCCACCAGGGTGTGTGCATGGCGGGGTCATTGCTGCGTATTTCGACGAAGTGTGCGGAGTTGCTCAGTCGACCACGGGAAATCCTGGCATGACAGTCAACCTGACCATCGACTACCGCGCACCGACACCACTCCATAAGCCACTTGAGTTTCGGGCATTTGTTGCGTCAACCGAAAAGCGCAAGATCATTACCACCGCATCGTTGCATCACGGCGAGACACTGTGTGCCGAGGCGACGGGAATCTTTGTGTCTATGCGACCAGAGATTTTTGAGCGTCTGACTCAGTTGCGAGATGCGTGACGCTCAAAAAGCGGTAGCACTGCTGGCGCAATGCGTTGCGCCATGCTTCTTCCCATCACGGCAGCCAAATCGTCAATAGACATTTCGCGGTCCACTGGTTGCGCACCTGCAAGTCTCTTGAGTTCTTCATCGCTGCAGATACCGGTTGGTTGTTGAAACAGTGATCGCGCGAGATGTCGGCGCCAGGTAGTCAGATCGTCTAACAAATCTGGATCATTAGATGCCCGACGAGCCAAGCGTGAGAAGGTTGGCATTGGTACAACGGGCATGTCGAGTGATGTCGGCATGTCTTGCAAGAGAGGACTGATGCCGGCATTGCGGGTGTTTCGCTTGCGGGCATACGTGACAAACAGTTGGTGGGCAGCGCGCGTGATTGCAACATAGGCGAGTCGCACCTCTTCGCGTTTTTGATCGGTTGACGTTGCGGAGCCATGAGGCAATAGGCCAACTTCGGCTCCAGCAATCACAACGCAGTCCCACTCGCGGCCCTTTGCGCCGTGAAATGAAAGCAGGTCGACTCCAGCCTTTGGGTGTGAAACGGTTGCATTTGCTGCAACCCACGCGCTGAATGCGCGGCCATCAACAGTGCCGATTGTGTCTTGCTGCACAAATTGTCGCACCATTTCGGCAACGGTGCGTTCGGCTTCATCGATCGACTCGTTAAAGATGTCTGCGGCCCACGTGGTGAGGCCGTGTCGGCTTGTTGACTGAGCCGCAAGCGCAATGGCGGCAGTGATCTCGGGTGGCTGGCGAGTTGATCCAATAGGAATCCCGGCGCGAGTGAGCGCTTTGGAAATGGCTACGAGTTGAGTGTTGGTGCGCACGAGCACTGCACACGATTGCCACGGATGCGCGCCGGCTGTCGGCGCATATTGCCACAGTAACGACGCGATGCCTTCGGCTTCTTCCTGCTCGTCATCAAAACCTGCGATACGAATGTGTGGACCGTCTTCGCGCACTGCTGCAATCTCGAATGCTTCGCCTGTTTGCAGTGCAACGTGGCGCGCAGCATGCACAATGTGCGGCGAGCAGCGATAGTTGTTTGGAAGGCCGAGCACCGTTGTATGCCCGAGTGCATCGGGAAGAGTGTCGAACAACATGCGATCGGCACCGTTCCATCCGTAGATGGCCTGCAGCGGGTCGCCGACGACAAATACGTCTGGGCGCCCCCCACGAATTTCTTCAAACAGTGCATATTGCAGCGGGTTCATGTCTTGGGCTTCGTCAACGAACAAATGCTTGAATCGAAAACGCACAGCATCTGCATAGCCGGGGTCAGCACGCATGTCGGCAATCACACGTGAGAGCAAATCGTCTAAGTCAACAATTTGGCGTTTCACTTTGAGCTGTTCGTATTGCTTATATATTTCGGCGATTTCTGGTGCGGCAATAGGTGGCGTGCGCTGCAGGCGCTTGACCATTTGTGTGTAGTCGGCGGGTGCGATCATGCGCGCGTGGGCCCAATCTATTTCGGCAAGTATCTCTCGTGGTCGGCTAGCCATGCGGTGATTGGTGGCAGCAGCGGTTGCCAGCGCGGTTCGGTTGTGCACAATGTTTGGCACGGGTTGACCCAAATCAATCAGACGCTGACGCAGGAGCGAAAGTGCAACGGCGTGAAATGTGCCAACTGTTGGTCCTGCGCCGTGGGTGCGGTCAACTCCAAGATTGGTGAGTCGCTTGCGCATTTCGCCTGCGGCCTCGCGAGTAAATGTGATGGCCAAAATGTTTTCGGGGTTTGCTGTACCCATGGCTACTCGGTATGCAATACGGTGGGTGAGTACACGTGTTTTTCCTGAACCGGCACCAGCGTGAACGACAATGGACGAGGGTGGAGTGACCACTGCTTCGTGCTGTTGGGCGTCGAGCCCACGCAGTAAGTCGTCTGTAAGCATGCAGAGACTTTAGGCGTTCCCTGTAACACACTGCACATTACGATGCATTCATGGCGTTTTCTACGAAGTATCTCAATGATGACGAGCATGTAATTTTAGACTTACACCCGCATTGGTGGACATTTGTCAAGCCAAGTCTTGCAATCGTTGTCAGTTTTGTTGCGTGGATCAAGAGTCACGACATCGCCGAAGCAACTGCAGGTAGTGCCCGAAAATTGATCGAGACATCCGCTCTGTGGCTGACGTTGGCGGCACTCCTGCTCACGGTTCTGTGGTTGGCAAAAGTTGCACTGACATGGAGTCGGACGCACTTCGTGCTCACCAACCAGCGTGTTATTTTTCGAGCAGGAGTGATTGCCCGAACTGGTATTGAGATTCCGTTGTATCGAGTAAACAACATCAATTTTTATCAGTCAATTTTTGAGCGAATGATCGGTGCTGGCGACTTGATGATTGAGTCGGGTGGGGAAGAGGGAATGCAAGTGTTTGACAACGTTCGTGACCCCGAGCAGGTGCAAAGTTTTATTCAGCGTGCCATGCACAACGCTAGTTAGATAATTTCTGCGCCCCCAACAGGCTTAACAAGCATTGCGCCTTCAAGGTTGTCTATGTTTGCAGTTGAGTCTGCAACGATCACGATGCAACCGCCAAAGCCACCACCTGTCATGCGTGCACCAAACACGCCAGGGGTTTGCTGTGCGTTGCGAACGGCTTCGTCCATTTGCTGTGTTGAAACCTCAAAATTGTCACGCAAACTTTGGTGACTGTCGTTCATTAGCTGACCAAATGTTGTCAGATCTTGAAGTGCAAGCGCCGCGGTTGCTCTGCGAACACGATCATTTTCGCTCACCACATGTAGTGCGCGTCGTCGCAAGATGTCATTATCAATGTTGCGCACACTATTTACTTCGGCCAAGCGCAACGGGCCAATGTGTTGCTCTGCCTGTGCGCATTGTGCAACGCGATCTGAATATGAACTCGATGCAAGTTGTCGATGTGCAACAAATTGCACGAAGATGTTTACATCATGCGGAATTTCGATTGGGCTGACTTGAAACGAATGACAATCAATCAAGAGAGCGCTTCCGGCTACTCCTGAGGCACAAGCAAGTTGATCCATGATTCCGCAGGGAACACCAGTTGCCAGGTGCTCTGCGCGGCGACAGAGTTGCGCCATTTCGAGCGATGTAAGAGGGGGAAGATCATTGACTAGGCACAGCATGAGTGCGGTACTGAGTTCGAGTGCTGCACTTGACGACAATCCGCCACCCAATGGAAGTGTTGTTGACACCGACCCAGAAAAACCTCGCTCAACATTCATGAGATTGGCAACGCCAGTTACGTATCGACCCCACTCGGGCACGGTCGATGCTGGATCAACTATGGGAAGTGTGCAGTTGAGCTCGTTGGGTTGGTCTGCACTAGTGAGTTGTATCCCTGCGGCAAATGGATTTGCGGTAATCGTGGTGTATCTGTCGATTGCCATAGGCAAGACCACTCCACCGGTGTAGTCAGTGTGGTCTCCAATCAAGTTGACACGACCTGGCGAGCGAGCAACGATCTCGGCAATTGCATTCATATATACATGACATTATTCCGTGAAGTTGTGAGAACTAGGGGTTCGGGCGAGAATGACATAGTGCCAAAAACAACCGTTCACTCATCTGATAACCGATTAATCGAAATCGAGTATGCCACATTTGGTTTGCCCGGCAATCCTGCCATTTTGATGATCATGGGCTACACGGCTCAGATGATTGTGTGGCCACAAGATTTTTGTCAACAACTAGCTGATGCTGGTTACTACGTCATCATTTTTGACAATCGCGACTGTGGATTATCGACGCACTTAGATGGGGTCGTCGTCGATACCGGCCCAATCATCATGGCCGCGTTGACCGATCAACCGATTCCACCAATTCCGTACTCGCTGTCTGACATGGCCACCGATGCAGTTGGTGTGCTCGACCACTTGGGCATTGAGCGTGCACATGTGATCGGAATGTCGCTTGGCGGAATGATCGCCCAGGTTGTGGCATATGAGCATCGGCAACGAACGATGACGCTCACTTCAATCTCGTCTCAGCCAGGTGACCCCGATGTTGGTCAACCATCAATGGATGCTGCGGTGGTCATTTTTGCAGACCCACTGCCAACAACAAGTCGCGAAGATTACATTGCGTCATCTATTCAGTGGCAAGTATGGCAGTCAAAGAAATATCGCAGCGACGAACTTTCATACGCTGGTGCAGCGGCGAGTTATGACCGCGCTTTTTATCCGGAAGGTGCACCTCGCCAACTTGCTGCGGTGTACGGATCGGGTAGGCGCCATGAGCAAGTCGCAACAATTTCGTGCCCAACTCTGGTCATTCACGGCACTGATGACGAATTGATTGTGCAAAGCGGTGGCGAGCGCACCGCAGAGTTAATTGCTGGTTCAAAATTGCTACTCGTTAATGACATGGGACATGATCTGCCGCAACCATTGTGGCCAATATTGACAAGTGCAATCTTGGAGCACGTTGCTCAAGTCGTTGCCTAAGTAGTCTTTGACCATATGGCGAATCAATCCCAGTCGACAAAATCGAGTGGCCCATTGTCGGGCTATCGGATCATCGAGATTGCTGGCATAGGACCAGGTCCGTTTGCGGCAATGATGCTGGCCGACATGGGCGCTGAAGTAATTCGTGTTGAGCGCGCGCAATCGGTGCGCGGTGAAGCACCCGACACAGCGCACTGGGATGTGTTGTTGCGTGGTCGACGCAACATTGCTATCGATCTTAAGAATCCAGATGGTGTTGAAACGTTGTTGTCATTGGTAGAGCACGCCGATGCGCTGATCGAAGGTTTTCGTCCGGGAGTAATGGAGCGACTTGGAGTCGGGCCAGATGTATGTGTTGCGCGCAACCCAAAGCTTGTGTTTGGGCGCATGACCGGTTGGGGTCAAGACGGACCGTACGCAGCATCTGCCGGACACGACATCAACTACATCTCACTTGCCGGTGCTCTCGCACATTTTTCGCGTGCTGGCGAAGCACCAGTGCCGCCGTTAAACATGGTTGGCGACTTTGGTGGTGGCGGAATGTTTTTGGCATACGGAGTCGTCTGCGCGTTGCTCGAAGCTCAAAAGAGTGGCAAAGGTCAGGTGGTCGACACCGCAATGGTTGATGGGTCTGCGGTATTGATGAGCATGTTTTGGGCGATGAAGAACATCGGAATGTTTGATGAAAACAAGCCAGGCACAAACCTGCTTGACACTGGAGCACATTTTTATGATGTGTTTCTTTGCAGTGATGGCAAATACGTTTCGATTGGCAGCATTGAGCCACAGTTTTATGCACTGCTGCTTGAAAAGACCGGACTTGCCGATGATCCAGAATTCGCAAAACAGATGGATGCATCACAGTGGCCAGTACTCAAAGTAAAACTTGCTGAAGTGATGCGCACAAAAACGTCAACACAGTGGTGCAAGATCATGGAAGGCACCGATGTGTGCTTTGCTCCCGTGCTCACGATGAGTGAAGCAGCAAAACATCCACACAACGTCGCTCGCAAAACATTTATTGAAGTTGATGGTGTTACACAGCCAGCACCGGCACCACGTTTTTCGCGCACTGCGACTGCGTTGCCGAGTGTGCCTGCTCATGCAGGGCAGCATTCAAGCGCAGTATTGGCCGACTGGGGTTTTAGCGCTGACCGCATCACGGCGTTGATTGCAAGTGGTGCCGTAGTAGACGGATCATCAAAGGACGCAAACAAATAATGGGCACAGTCGTCGCGTTTCACGCCCATCCAGATGACGAGAGTTTGATCATGGGTGGCTCGCTCGCCCGCGCATCTGCAGAGGGACACCGGGTCGTACTCGTTGTTGCCACTAATGGTGATCACGGACAAATTCCTGACGACCTTGCTCCAGGCGAGACGCTGATGGATCGCCGTAAGCGTGAAACCCAAGCATCGTGTGACGTGCTCGGCATTCATCGACTCGTGTGGCTCGGATATTGCGACTCTGGCATGACTGGATGGGAGCAAAATAGTTTGCCAGGAGCATTTGTGGCAGCCGACGTTGAGGAGGCCGCACAGCGACTTGCCGACGTGTTGATCGAAGAGCACGCCGATGTTGTAACCGTGTATGACTGGCATGGCAACTACGGTCACCCCGATCACATTCAGGTACACAAAGTAGGGCATCGTGCTGCAGCGATTGCTGGCACCAAAAATGTTTTTGAAACGACAATGAATCGGGATCATTTTCGAACGATCTATGAGATGGCAAAGCAACATGCTGCGCAATTGCCTGACGGTGCTGCACCAGACGACTTCAATCCGGATGGTCCAGCTGACGACGGCAACCCAATGGGTGAGCCAGCAAGCGCGATTTCGCATCGCGTTGATGTGAGGGAGTATTTAGACCTCAAGCGCCAGGCAATTGCCTGTCATGCAAGCCAACTGACCGACACAAGTTTTCTTGGCAACATGAGCCCAGAGATCTTTCAGATGACATTTGGTCACGAGTGGTTCACGAAAACAGGCGAGAGCGGCCCTCCGCGCGACGCCTGGCTCCTTGACTAATGACTCGTTCAAACCGTATATATATGGTTCGACATGGTCGAGCGTCGGCGGGTTGGGATACAGCACTCGATCCAGGTCTGGATGAACTGGGGCAAGCACAGGCACGGGAAGCTGCCAATCAATTGCAGTCGCTTCCGATCGGCAACATCATCACGAGTCCTCTTTTGCGCTGTCAACAAACTTCAGTGCCATTGGCACAAAAGTGGAACGTGGTGCCGCAGGTGTGTGCCGAGGTTTCAGAAATACCTTCGCCCAAGGGTGTCGCAATGAGTGACCGCATTGTTTGGTTGCGCGAGGCAATGCAAGGCACGTGGAGCGAGCTGGGTTCTGACTACGTTGCATATCGCGATTGCATCACCGATTTTGTTCGTGGCATTCAGACAGACACGGTGATCTTTAGCCACTTCATTGCGATCAATGCAGTGATCGGCGGCGTGATTGGTGACGATCGACTCGTGATTCGCAGTCTCGATAATTGTTCGATCACGATTTTTGAACGCGATGCAACCGGAAATCTTTCACTCGTGCACGGCGGCCACGAAGCCGACACACTGATCCGCTAGATTCAAAGAGTCATGGACGCATCTACTCTCGCCAACCTGCACACGAGTTGGGCATGGGTTGTAATTATTGGCAACGCGCTTGCCGGCATCTGGGCCTTGAGCGCACACAAAGTTGTTGCACTGCGCAGTCGGGCATTGTGGTGGTTTACTGCGTTCACTCAGATCAGCATTTTTATTCAAGTAATTCTTGGCGTGATCATGGTCAATCGAGACAAACTTGAGTTTATGCAGTTCCACGCTTTTTATGGTTTTGTTGCAATCATCGCGATTGCAATTATTTATTCATACCGCGCGCAACTGAAGAGCCGTGTCTATTTGTTATACGGATTCGGTGGCCTATTTCTGATGGGTCTGTCAATTCGCGCAATGCTCGTCGGCTAAGCCGCTTAAAAATTTTTGTAATTAGGCGAGGGCGGCTTCAAGCGAGTCGAGCGAAGCGCCGAGTTGCTGTGGCAAACGATCGCCAAACGCTGCATAGTGCTCGCGAATTTGTGGCACTGCTTCACGCCAGCCGTCATTGTCAACACTGAGCAAAACCTGCATGTCGGCTTCGCTCACATTGAGACCGTCGATGTCGAGCGTGCCGGGTGCTGGCAGGAAGCCAATTGCGGTTTTGTCGGCTCCAACCTGACCGTCGGTGCGCTCAAAAACCCACTTGAGTACGCGACTGTTTTCGCCATAGCCAGGCCACATGAATCGACCATCTTCATCGCGACGGAACCAGTTGACAAAAAAGATCTGCGGCAACTTGCTTGCATCAGTCTTGGTGCCAATTGAGAGCCAATGCTTGAAGTAGTCGGCCATGTTGTAACCACAGAATGGCAGCATCGCCATTGGGTCAAAACGCAATTTGCCAACTGCGCCACCGGCGGCTGCGGTTGTTTCAGAAGCCATGATCGAACCCAAGAACACACCGTGGTTCCAGTCGAATGCCTGAGTGACAAGTGGAACCGTTGTGCGTCGGCGACCACCAAAAAGAATTGCCGAGATGGGTACGCCCGCTGGGTCTTGCCACTCTGGTGCAATGGATGGACATTGCGAAGCAGGTGCAGTAAATCGTGCGTTTGGATGCGCGGCAGGTGTTTCGGATTCTGGCGTCCAAGGTTGGTTGCGCCAGTCTGTTACGCGCGCAGGTTTTTGTTCTGTCATGCCTTCCCACCACACGTCGCCGTCTGGCGTAAGCGCGGTGTTTGTGTAAATGCTGTTGCCCCACAGTGTGTGCATTGCATTGGCATTGGTGTCGTAACCAGTACCTGGAGCAACGCCAAAGAATCCGGCTTCCGGATTGATTGCATACAACTGGCCATCGGGACCAAACTTCATCCAGCAAATGTCGTCACCAATGGTCTCGGCTTTCCAACCCGGGATAGTTGGAACGAGCATTGCAAGATTGGTTTTGCCGCATGCCGAAGGAAACGCCGCAGCGATGTATTTGTGTGCGCCTTGCGGGTTAGTGAGTTTGAGAATGAGCATGTGCTCGGCTAACCAGCCGTCATCGCGTGCCATCACACTTGCAATACGCAGTGCGAAGCACTTCTTGCCTAACAATGCATTGCCGCCGTAGCCAGAGCCGTAGCTCCAGATCTCGCGAGTGTCGGGGAAGTGAGCGATGTATTTGTTGTCTGGGTTGCATGGCCACGCAGAATCTTTTTGACCGGCTTCAAGAGGCGCACCAACAGAATGCAAGCAAGGAACCCACTGGTTGTTGCCAAGTGCATCAAGTGCACCTTGGCCCATGCGCGTCATGATGCGCATGCTCACTGCAACGTATGCACTGTCGGTGAGTTGTACACCGATGTGCGCAATGGGTGAACCGAGTGGACCCATCGAAAATGGAACGACATACATCATGCGTCCGCGCATTGCGCCGGCGTATAACGCTTTCAACTCTGTGCGCATCTCTGATGGTTCGCGCCAATTGTTGTTTGGTCCTGCATCAACTTTGTTAGTCGAACAAATAAATGTGCGGTCTTCTACACGCGCAACGTCGGCAGGATCGGAGTGTGCCCAATACGAATTGGGTCGCTTGCTTTCGTCAAGTTTGGTAAATGTGCCAGCGAGAACAAGATCTTCGCAGAGGTCGTCGTATTCTTTTTGGCTACCGTCGCACCAATACACATCGTCGGGTTGCAAGATCTCGGCCCACTCGGCAACCCATTTTTTGAGTGCAACGTTGTTTGATTTACCGCTCAATGTGCCGGCGTCTCCATGTCGCGCTCTGATCCAAGGCGCAACTTCGTGGCACGACCGCCGCCATCAACTTCAAACAACACGCGCTGACCTTGGCGAAGCATTCGAAAGATCGAACCATCAAGTGCACCGGGAGCAAGTTCGTAATCGGCCAAGTCGCTGTCGCACATAATGACGCCATCGCCACTTGCGGGGTCGTATGCCTTGATCACACCTTGCATCTTGAGCCTCCGGGGTTTGCTACACGAACTGTCTAAATTTACCAGCCGTTTACCCAGTGGATTAAATCCGAAGGGCAGGTATTGCTCGATGTGATGAAGGTCATCAGGGGGCGAGATTGCGCTGTATCTGCATGCATAATTGGCACTGTCTCGGTCTTTTCTGCTGCAAATCTGTACGATTTGTCAATGCCCGTTCTTGAAGTCTTTGGGGCCGAGGCCCTGCGCGACACAGTGATCACCTTCCGTGACACCATGAAGCGTCACGCCGCAGGCATCAACTTGCTCAATGTGTATCCAGTGCCCGATGGCGACACGGGCACCAACATGTCGCGCACGCTCGATGCTGTGGTGACCGAACTTGAGGGTGCAGACCACGCACTCGAACCAACATGTGAGGCCATCAGCCACGGATCACTGATGGGTGCGCGAGGCAATAGCGGTGTGATCTTGAGCCAAATTTTGCGCGGGTTATCAGCCACGTTAAAAGTTGCCAGCGAACACGGCGCAGTAAAAGTGGCCGAGGCACTGAAAGCCGCATCGGTCGCCGCCTATGACTCGGTGCTGAAGCCGATTGAAGGCACGATTCTGACTGTGGTGCGCGAGGCTGCCGACGCGGCAGTGCGTGCGGCAAGCG
>JBJOEQ010000095.1:0-4640 GCA_046049195.1 Actinomycetota bacterium
TTTTTGATGCTGTTAACGCCACAAGTGGCGTGCAGATCAACGTTCGCTAATTAGCGCTTGAGCAGGCTCTTCAGCACTTCACGAGTGTCGTGGGCTTCGTCCGGTGTTCCACCAAACTCCACACCACCAAAGTCGGTCACGCCAAATTCTTGCAGCGCTGCCACTCTGTCAAACACTTCGCTTGCCGAACCGATGATGGCTACATCTTCGGGGCCAGCCACACCTTCGTGGTCGAGCATTGCGCGATAGCTCGGCAATTGCCCATAAATAACAAATGTCTTTGCGGCTCGGGCTTTTGCTTCAGCCACATTTTTCGTTACACACATTGGTAGTGCTGCAATTACGCGTGGAGCAGGGCGACCAAGTTGTTCGGCTGCTTGCACAATCGTTGGCACGGTCAGTGTGCGCAATGTTTCTGGTCCTGTGCACCATGTCAAAGTTCCTTCGGTAAATGCAGCAGCAAGTTTGAGCATCTGTGCGCCAAGGGCTGCTACTACAACACCACAACTTTGTGGCTTACCAACAGTCAATTCGGCATGAGTGGTCAGTGCCTCACCAGCAAACGACACCTTTTGATTATGAATCAGCGGCATCAGAATCGACAAGTACTCCTTCATGTGTCGAACTGGCTTGTCAAACGACATGTTGGTCATACCTTCAACAACAACTTTGTGTCCAAGGCCAATTCCAAGAGTGAGTCGCCCGCCTGCTGCTTGGTTCGCAGTAAGAGCCTGCTGGGCCAACATCATTGGGTGGCGTGGGTACACCGGAATCACGCTGGTGCCGAGTTCAATACGTGGCACTTCACGACCGACAACACTCAGTGTTGAAAGTGCATCAAGTCCAAAAATCTGTGATTGCCAGTACGAGGCGAACCCATCGCGTTCGGCCTGAGCAGCTTCTGCTACAACACCATCAATGGTGCTGTCGTTGTTTGATCCAAAAATTCCAATGTTCATCTGCTTTGTCATGCGACAAAACTACAGGAGGTTAGTTTCTAAGGCAGAGTCGTGGAGGTGTCAGGTAACACACCAGCATCAGGCAGCGAAGTGTCCGTACTCACAGGCACAGTCTCGTCGGGCATCACACCTGGCACTGGTGCATCCGACTTGAAATAGATCGGCAAGCACTCGCCTTCACGTGTTGGTGCAAATTCAAGTGCTCGTGCAACCGCCGCGGCAAACACCGACCTTCCGTCTGCTGTCAGGTGAACTCCGTCTTTGCCTATCAAACCATTGTTCGCAGCGATTGTCCCCCAGTCCAACACCGTCACGTTTGGAAATTCGCCAGCCAATTTCATAATCACGTCGTTGACTTCTTGTTGCCGTGGTTCAAACAGCGCCGTAGTCAGCACCACAAATGGTGTTGGTGACAATCCCACAAAAATCTGGCGCATCTTATTTTCATAATTTGCTTGATTACCGTCGTAGTTTGTGCCCAAAAATACAACAGCAGTATCCCAGCCATCTTCCAGTCGTTGACCCAACACCTTCAAACCGAAGTCAACAAAACTTCCTGATTGCGCCTCTACTTCAACCTTCCAACCAAGTTGTGTCAATGTGTCGCACAATTCGTTTCCATAACGACTCGAGGTGCTGGCCATGATTGAGTCACCGATCATCAAGACTCTCGGGCCTCCTACTTGTGGCCCCATCATCGGTCCGAGAAGTTCTGGAAAGTCGATCGTCACGCCCTCTGGCAACGTCACGAGACTTGCAAAGTTTCCGCCAGGAATGCGCCCGACTCCATCAACAACGTTGCTTCTGTTGGTCAAAAAATTTACAACACCGCAACCGGTCATAGTCAGGCTCGAAGCACAGACGAGGGCGGCAATCTTGAGCGCTCGTCGCCACGTGGGGATTGGGCGAAACATTTGCTTTATTCTACGCGATTTTTGCGCAACTCATCCCTAATTGATGCCAGCAGCTCATTGGTTGTCTCAGTCGTATCTCCCTTACGAAACCTGCCGTATGCCTTAATCACAAAAAACATCACGGCACCCACCATCACAAAGTTGAGCGATGCAGTGAAAAGCGATCCGACTGGAATAAAACTTCCATTGATGCTGAAACCTTTATCGTTGAAGTTTGGTTGTGTACCACCAAATACGGCGCCGACGAGCCCGCCCAACACACCTTGGTTATCTTTGCCATCACCAGCCACGGCATCAACAACGGTCTTGAATGCAGCACCCATCACAAAGGCAACGGCCACATCCACAACGCTTCCGCGATTGATAAACATTTTAAATTCGTGAACTATGCCGAACTTTTTTGATTCCTTGGACGTCTTCAACTCTTGAGTCATAGAAAAAGATTACTTGGTGGCAAGTTTTTTTATCTGCACTCGAGCGTCATTAAAACACGCTCCGTCTGCCAAATCAGAAAACGTGTCTGGCGCAAATGCATTCGCGGTGAGTCCACTTGCAATACTGCGACGCCATAAACCTTTCGGCATCGCACATACGCCTTGGCGCATCGACGCGTCAACTTCAACTTCCACCGCTATTGATGCCCGATCGTTAAACATCGTCACGGTCTCGCCAGTCACCACACCGTGCATGCTTGCATCGGTTGGGTGCAGTTTCAGTACGGCCGGCGGCGGCAGGGTGTCTCCAAACATCGAGTTGATCGTGAAAGAGGTTGCGGGTGTAAGCAGAGTGAGCGGATGTGCGTCATCGACCAACTGTTCATACTGTGGTCCTGGCATGTCGCTATCCACTTCCCAAATCCGCATGCGTTGATCGTTTAGCGATGGAAACACGTCACGAAACTGAATTGTGCCGCCCTCGGGTCGTACAGGGGTTGTGCCACACATCGATTCACCAACAAGAGTTTCGATCGCTTGTCGCGACGCATCAAACTCATCTGCCGAAAAGCCGAGCGCCACGGCAAGCGCCTCTGCCAATTCGCCATTGCTTCGCGACTCGCCCACTGGCTCAATGACGCGCCGATTTTCCTGAACGACATACGCCCCATAGGAGCCAATAACGTCATGAATTTCAAAGTGTGTTGTTGCGGGCAGCACAACGTCGGCCAATAGTGCAGTGTCGGTCATCACCTGTTCGTGCAGCACTACAAATACGTCTTCGTTTGCTAATCCCTCAAGCATGCCCTGCTGATCCACTGCTGTTACTGCAGGGTTCGCTCCTTGAATCACCAATACTTTGGCAGGCACATGCCACGCACCGGGCTTGCCGCGCAACACGCGACCAACTCGGTTCATGTTCATTTTCTTTTGTGCTGGTCGTGCGACTCCGTGTGGCCATTGTGCCAACACGCTGTTGGGGAAACCTCCCGACGTCGAACCATAAATACCGCTGCCCACCGTTCCAAAATTGCCGGTCAAAGCCCACATTCCAAATGCGGCCAAATACGCACTTCCACCATTGCGATTGCGTTCCATTCCCAGGCCAACTCGCAGCGTCGCAGGTTTGATGGTTGTCACGAGTTCGGCAAAGCGCTCAATGTCGGCAACACTTACGCCACAGACTTCACTCGCACGCTCAAGAGTCCACTCATTGGCTGCCAACAAAAATTGCTCTGTTCCAGTTACATGCTGAGCAACAAAGTTGTTGTCAACTCGATTGTGTTCATTTATCCACCGAGCAACCGCATACCCAAACACCACATCAGTTCCGGGTCGTAGTGCAATGTGCAAGTCGGCTCGATCGGCTGCGCTGATGCGTCGCGGATCAATCACCACTACGGTCGCACCATTCTTCTTTGCTTGGGTGATGATCGGCTGTAAATGCGTATTGCTCGCACCAGGATTCGCACCCCACACCACGATCAACTTCGATTGCACCAAATCCATTGGGTCACTCGACAACATGTCACCGAACACTCGCTCCCACGCTGCAGCACTCGTTCCAGCACAGATGGTGTGCTCAATCTCGGGACATCCCAATCGCTCAAACAGGTGCGGCATCAATCGCTTCTTATCAATACGAGCCGATGACGAGTTGTACAGATATGGCAGCACACTGTCAGGTCCATATTCGCTGATCGCACTCGAGATTTTGCTAGCCACAAGGGTTATTGCTTCGTCCCACGTTGCGCTACGAAATTGTCCAGATCCTTTTGCGCCAGCGCGAATCAATGGCGTCATAATGCGCTCTTTCGAATACACACGCAGCGCATGATGCTTCACTTTTTTGCAGATCCATCCGGCAGTTAACGGGTTTGCCTCCTCGCCAATTGGCGCAGCATCTATATCAACAATCTTGCCTAGCTCAACTGTTACTTCAAGCGAACACGAGTCGGGGCAATCAAGCGGACAAGCGGTGATGACTTTCATACAGGATTTTCTGGGGCATCCAAATCACTAAACATGTCAATGTCTCTCAACGGTTTAAACCCAAACCACCACACGGCCACAACCCCAAGAGTAGCAACACCTCCGCCGATCACTGCCGCGGGTGTGGCAAATGCTTGCGATGCGACGCCAGACTCAAATGCCCCAAGTTCATTTGTTGCGCCAATAAACACATTCTCTACAGCCGAAACTCGGCCTCGCTTCGAATCTGGGGTCACTAATGGAACAATCGATCCACGAATAAACACGCTCACCATGTCGGCTGCACTCAGTATCAACACCGCCGCAAATGCGATCCAATATGTGTGTGTTGCGCCCAACAC
>JBJOEQ010000096.1:0-3278 GCA_046049195.1 Actinomycetota bacterium
CAATAAATACATACGACATGCCAAGACGTTTCTGCAGATCGCCAAACAAATTGACTACACCAGCCTGAATGCTCACATCGAGCGCCGACACTGGCTCGTCAAGAACGATCAATGCAGGGTCGAGCGCCAAAGCACGCGCAATACCAACGCGCTGGCGCTGGCCACCCGAAAATTCGTGGGGAAATCTTTTTGCGTGGTCGGCTGCTAAACCAACCAATTCGAGAAGGCTTGCAACTTTGTCTTCGTGATTGCCCACAACTCCCTGAACTACAAGGGGTTCAGCAATTGATGAACCAACAGTCATCTTGGGGTCTAGCGATGCGAATGGGTCTTGAAACACAATCTGCATCTTGCGACGTATTTGTCGCATTTCTTCGAAACTCAATCCACCAAGTGTTTTTCCTTCAAACGAGATAGTTCCGGAGGTGATGTCGAGCAACTGCAGCACGCAACGACCGACGGTTGTCTTGCCAGAACCAGACTCCCCAACAATTCCTAGTGTCTGACCTTTGTCGACAGAAAAAGAAACGTCAGACACTGCCTGCACGATTCGCTTTGTTTTGCGTATTCCACTATTTGAGCGCAACTCAAAGTTCTTTACGAGATTCTCTACTAGTAAAAGAGGCTGATTCACGTCAATCCTGCCTTCACGACCAATTCTTCGGCACGGATACACGCTGTTTCAAGATCGCCAAAGGTTCGCAGCGATGGCAAAAAATTAAGACAGGCATCGGTGGCGTGAGAGCAGCGAGGTGCAAAACCACAACCCGGTGGCGGCATCAACATATTGGGAGGGAAGCCTGTAATGGGTGTCAGTCGCTCGACCCCTTCGTGTGGCAGCGATGCGAGCAAACCTCGCGTGTACGGGTGACTTGGGTGGTCAAATAGTGAATGGACACCACCCTTTTCAACGTTGCGTCCTGCATACATTACGTTGACTCTGTCGGCAACACGCGCAATAACGCCCAGGTCATGTGTTATTAGTACTACTGCTGTCCCGAAAGCCTTCTGAACTCGCTCAATAACCTCGAGAATCTGTGCCTGCACTGTCACGTCCAAAGCCGTTGTTGGTTCGTCGGCAATTAAAACCTTTGGGTTGTTGGCTATCGCAATTGCAATGACGACACGTTGTCGCATACCGCCAGAGAATTCGTGGGGGTATTGGTGCGCGCGTTCAGCAGCTTGAGGAATACCTACAATGTCCAGCAATTCGACTGCGCGTTCTGCTGCATCCTTGTCGCTCATCTTTGGTTGGTGTGCCTTCAACATTTCAACAATCTGATCACCAACGCGATGCACCGGGTTAAGCGCCGACAATGGGTCTTGGAAGATCATCGACATCAGACCGCCACGCATGTTTCGCAACACTTTGTTTGGAGCACCAAGCATTTCTTGGCCGTTGAGCATCACTGAGCCACTTACTTTGGCCTGATGCGGCAACAAGCCCATCGCGGCCAGAAAGGTCACCGACTTGCCCGAACCACTCTCGCCCACAACTCCAATCATCTCTCCCGCATGCACATCCAGGTCAACACCGCGCACTGCTTCGAGTGGGCCTAGCGGAGTCTCAAATGTTACGCGTAAGTCGCGGATAGAAAGGACGAGTTCACTCATCATTCTTTCCTCTCGAGTCTCGGGTCAGTAGCGTCGCGCAACGCATCGCCAATGAAGTTGATGGCAAGTGAGATCAACACCAATGCAAAACATGGAAACACAGCTATCCACCAATATCCAGTTTGTACCGCCCCCTTTGCAGCACCGACCAAAATTCCAAGCGAGGTCGCTCCATCACCTGCTTGAGGACCATATCCGAAAAATGCCAGTGTCGACTCTGCGGTGATTGCACCAACAACGGCAAACGACAGAGCGACCATAATTGGGCCAATTGAATTTGGCAAGAGATGTCGGCGAACGATGTAGCGACGTGTTGCGCCAACTGCACGAGCAGCCTCAATAAATTCGCGTTCTTTCAAGGCCAATACTTGTCCGCGCACGATACGGGCAACACCCATCCAGCCAAAGAAAGAAAGTAGAAAAACGATGAAACGAACTGACGATTTGTCGCCAATTATTGCTGTGAGCCAACCAATAGACCCGATCGTGTTTCTAATCACTAACAGCGCAACCAAGAACGGAAACGCCAAAAATAAGTCCGTTACGCGCATCACAACGTCGTCAAATCGCCCACCACGAAAACCAGCGACTGCACCAATGACACAACCGACCAATGTGGAAATGAGTGCACTAAACAAACCGATAATAAGTGAAACGCGAATGCCATAAATCAAACGGCTGTACAAGTCACGACCGATGTCGTCGGTGCCAAACCACGCCAACTTTTGAGGGGGCAAAAAGGTGTTGGGTGGCTTTCGCACCGATTCGTTAACCCCATACCGTGCACTAATTGGAGCGAGTATGACGGCAGCAACCATTACAGCAAGCAATACACAACTCCCCACTGCGGCCTTGTGCGACAAAAAGCGCCGCATTGCCATGCGCTTAGGTGAAATCGTTGCAAACTCAGTCAAGACGAATCCTCGGATCGAGAAATGCATATGACACATCAGCAACCAAGTTAAACATCAGCGTAGATGCGACAACCAGCACCATCCAGGGCATAAGTAAAGGAAAATCACCATTGGTAAATGAATCGAGAAAGTACAGACCCATGCCAGGGTATGCAAAAATATTTTCAGAGATGATCAGACCACCGATGATTCCACCAACGTCGAGCGCGGCAATAGTGACCACTGGAATAAGTGCATTGCGCACACCGTGTTTTAATAAGACTTGTCGCTCACTAATACCTTTCGAGCGGGCAGTACGCATGAAATCAGAATTCATGACATCCAACAGCGACGAGCGCATGTAGCGGCTGTACGTCGCAATCACCTGAATCGCTACAACCATCATTGGTAATGCCATGTGCTTGAGCATTAACACGAGATTAAATCCAGTATGTCCTGGTGGATATACACCAGATGTAGGAAACAGAGTCTTCCCAAACCAGCGCGACCAGTACACGGCAAAAACTAATTGAAACAATACGGCAGTGATGTAAGGAGGAATAGAGACTCCGAAAAACGCGCCGGTGTTGACGGCGACATCTCGCCTGCTACCTGGCTTAAGCGCCGCGAACATACCCACGAATAATCCGATTGACACGCCAACTACTGTGGCGAACGTACCCAAGCGAATGGTGTTAGCCATTGCATCCTTGAGTTCTGGCCACACTTCGCGACTTCCCTTGATACTTCTTGGCCAATTAAATGTCACGA
>JBJOEQ010000097.1:0-5820 GCA_046049195.1 Actinomycetota bacterium
GTCGGTGCGATTCGCGTAGTGACGACTAGCAACGTGGTGCACGGTGCCTTATGGCTTGTGGTTGTGTTGGCCGGCGCTGCAGCCCAATATGTATTGTTGGCAGCCGAGTTTGTGGCTGTCACCCAAGTACTCGTATATATAGGTGCAGTGATGGTGCTGTTTTTGTTTGGCACCATGCTCACTAGGTCGCGCATTGGTCGCGATAGCGGACTTAACAACACGTATTGGAAGCTGGGTATTCCGGTGGCGCTCACGCTATTTGCTGCAATGGCTATTGCGCTTATCGATTCATTTGGGTCAGAAAAGATGCCAGCTGATGGCGCAATCTTTAACACGCAGCAAATTTCCGATCAGATTTTTGGACCGTACCTCCTGCCGTTCTGGGCTCTGTCTTTTGTGTTGTTGGCCGCCGTCATTGGTGCAATCGTTTTGGCGAGAAAGGACTGATCACATGTTTGTTAATCAGTTCCTCATTCTCGCAGCGATCCTGTTTTGCATCGGTGTGTATGGCGTCATTGCGCGCAAAAACGGTGTGATGGTATTGATGGCGATTGAATTAATTCTGAATGCAGTCAACCTCAATCTGATTGCGTTCTCAATGCGCAATGGATCAGCTGATGGTCAAACATTTGCACTTTTCGTAATTGCTGTCGCTGCTGCTGAAGTTGGTGTTGGCCTCAGCCTTGTGTTGTTGATATATCGCAACCGTCGCACTATTTCACTTGATGACTTGTCAGAGATGAAGGGCTAACGATGTTTGCAGCCTCTGAAGTAACTGAAGCCGCAGTGGCATTGTCGTCGGGTTGGTTTCTCGAGCACGCATGGCTTATCCCTGTCATTCCCGTGATCGGTTTTGCGATCATCATTTTGTTTGGCAAGCGCTTGCCCATGAAAGGAAGCGAAATCGGCGTGCTATCGATGCTTGGCAGTTTGGTGCTCAGCGCAGGCGCGGCATCGCAATGGATCTCAAGAGTCAACGGGGCAGCAGAAGAACAATTCATTACCCCGGTAGTTCGGGTGTGGAATTGGTGGCAGATCGGTGGCATGAAGTTCACGATCGGTCAGTCAATTGACGGACTCTCCATCATCGTGCTTGTTGTCGTGGCATTTATCTCAACACTCGTGCAGATTTATTCGCTCGAATACCTGCGTGGCGATCGCCGCTACACACACTTCTTCGCGGCACTCACATTGTTCTCGGCTGGCATGCTTGCCATGGTTGTTGCCGAAGACATGATTCTCTTCTTGCTCGGCTGGGAAATCATGGGCTTGTGCAGCTTCATGCTGATTGGTCACTGGTGGGAAGAAGGCGCAAATAGTCGTGCGGCACTTAAAGCATTCTTCACCGTGCGCACTGGTGACATTGGACTGCTCGTTGGCATCTCGATGCTGTATTTCGCCTCCAATGAATGGACCACTAAAGAACTTGGTCTATCTGGGTTCTCGATCCGTGGTATTTCAGCTTGGGCACTCTCGGGCGAGCCCAACAGCACCGTGATCTTGATCGCTGCAATTGCACTCTTCATCGCAGCCATTGGCAAGAGCGGTCAGTTTCCATTGCACACATGGTTGCCCGATGCCATGGCTGGACCAACACCAGTCAGTTCGCTCTTGCATTCGTCAACCATGGTGGTTGCAGGTGTGTTCTTGGTAGCTCGTCTGTACCCAGTGTTTTTCACGGGCTTCGATATCCTTGGCACTGGAAGCAACCTGATCACGATCATCGGTGGCATCACAATCATCATCGCCGCTGCACTTGCATTCGTTCAGAACGACATCAAGAAGGTGCTTGCATACTCAACGGTGAGTCAGTTGGGTTACATGATGATGGGGCTTGGCGCCGGTGCTTGGACGCCAGCAGTATTTCATATCTTCACTCACGCGTTTTTCAAGGCTTGCTTGTTCCTGTGCGCTGGATCAATTAGTCATAGTGCTTCTCATCACTCGTTTGACATGAAAAAAGATATGGGTGGTTTGCGCAAGTTCATGCCAATCACTTTCACCACGTGGGTTATCTCGACCCTTGCGCTCTGTGGGGTGTTTCCATTCTCGGGCTTCTTCTCGAAAGACGAGATCATCGACAACGTTGGCTACAGCGGTTACAACACGTTCATGATTATCGGCCTTGTTGGTGCATTCATGACTGCTGCATATATGACTCGTGCGACCTACCTCACATTCTTTGGCACACCTCGAGGCGCGGCAGCTGGCGAGCATCACGAAGAACACGATGCGCATGCACCGGCTCATGATGCGCACGATCCGCATGTTCCGCATTACGAAGACGATTCACATGCTGCCTCGGGCCCACATGAAAGTGGTCTATTGATCACCGTTCCGTTGATTATTTTGGCAACGCTCGCGCTGAGTTCTGGCTTGCTCAACGCAACTCCTTTCGGCGAAAGTTGGGAGCGCATCAAGACTTGGGTCGAGCCGAGTTCGGCTGTGGTGATGACTGCACCATCAGATGATGTTTCCGCACTCGCTTTGGGTGAAGAACCAGCCAGCGAAGACGGCCATTATGAGTCGCCATGCGGAAGTGACACCCCAAAAGATGGTGTGTGTTATGCACCGCAGTTGAAGCACGCCCCATTTGCGTGGTCCAAAGCAGCAGTTTCGTTAATCATTGTTTTTGCTGGCCTTGTCATTAGTTGGCTGTTGTGTGTTGCGCTTTACACGCGCAAAGACAAGCGCCTTGTTGGGCTTACACAGCGCAACGCAGTGTTGCGAAGCGGCTACCGATTGCTTGACAACAAGTACTACCTAGACGCACTGTATGAGAACGTGATCGTTAAGGCAATTGTGGGGCCGATCGCAGCAGGGGCCTACTGGTTCAATCAACGCATTTTGGATGGCATCTTGCACGCAGTTGCAGGTACGTCAAGAACAATCGCTGGCTGGGTGTATCGCAATATTGACCAACGTGTGGTCGACGGCGCGGTCAACACTTCAGGCAAAGCAACAAGAGGTGCTGGTGGCGTTTTGCAACCAGTGCAATCAGGAAAAGTGAGTCAGTACGGCGCGCTGTTATTTAGCGCGGCTGCCGTTGCTGCACTCGTACTCGTCATTATCAATACGTAACAACAAAAGGGAGACAACGCCATGGAAATGCTCCGTGACGCAAATTGGGTGCTGAGTGTCGGAACATTCTTACCGTTGGTAGGAGTGGTCTTGTTGCTCGGCGTGCCAAAAGCAAATGAGCAAATGATCAAGATGGTGGCACTGCTTACCTCGATCGCCACATTGGCAGTTGGTATCTTTACGCTCACCAAGTTCAACTTCGACAAAGCGGGCTCTATGCAGTTCGTTGCCGATCATGAATGGATTCCGCTCATCAAGAGCAGTTATCTCATCGGTCTCGATGGCATCAGTTTGCCCCTCTACATCTTGTCGATGGTGATCACTTTGCTCGTTGTGATCTACAGCCTCAACCATGTTCCAGACCCAGGTAACCCAAAAGCGTTCTTCATCTTGATGCTCGTGTTGCAAACAGGTATGGCTGGCACATTTATCGCCCAAGACCTCATCTTGTTCTTTGTATTCTTCGAGCTCGTGCTCTTGCCGATGTACTTCATGATCGGTGTGTGGGGTGGCGAAAACCGTCAGTACGCATCACTCAAGTTTTTCCTCTACACCATGTTTGGTTCAGCTCTGATGCTCGTTGCATTTCTCGCACTGTTCTTCAAAACTGGTGCAGAGAGTTTTTCGATCCCATTCTTGGTTGAGAACGGTGGCGCAATCGCGCGCAACGTCCAGATCTGGATCTTTGCTGGCATGTTCGTAGGTTTCGCCGTCAAGGTTCCGATGTTTCCATTCCATACCTGGTTGCCCGACGCTCACACACAAGCACCAACACAGGGCTCGGTCATCTTGGCCGCAATTTTGTTGAAATTGGGCACATACGGTTTCGTGCGCATTGCAATTCCAATCTTGCCCGAGGCAGCAAAAGCTTGGGCTCCATACATCGGTGGTCTCGCAGTCATTGGCATCATCTACGGTTCGCTCGGTTGCTTGGCTCAATCCGACATGAAGCGACTGATCGCTTTTTCATCGGTAGCGCACATGGGATTCATCATGCTCGGTATCTCGACGCTGACAAGTTTTGGTATGACGGCCGCCATGTTTGGAATGGTTGCTCACGGTCTGATCACTGGCATGTTGTTCTTTATTGCCGGCAGCATCAAAGAGCGTTATCACACACTCGAGATCAAGCGACTTGGTGGCCTACTCAAGCAAATGCCACGCCTCGGTTGGATCTTTGGTTTGTGCAGCATGGCATCTCTCGGTTTGCCAGGCCTTGCAGGTTTCTGGGGCGAGTTCCCCGCAATCTTGTCGGCATACAGCCCTGCACCAGGCCTCAACGAGACTGTGTTTCGCGTCTACATGGTGATCGCCGCAATCGGCACCGTGTTTGCTGCGGCTTACTTGTTGTGGCTCTTTCAGCGTGTTGCATTCGGTGAGCCAAAGCCAGAGTTCGTTGGGGCCGCTCACGGTCATGATGATGCTCACGCTTTCGAAGACGTCAACAAGTTTGAATGGATTTCGTGGACACCACTGCTCATCGCGATCATCGTGTTTGGCTTGATGCCAAACCTGTTGTTCAAGATCATTGACCCAGCCGTTCAAGGTTTACTCACAGGCTTTAAGGGCTAATCACGTGCTCACTGCATTATTCAACGCCGCCACACCTTGGGTCAACCCAACAATTGACTACCACGCGCTTGCACCCGAAATGGTGTTGGCCGCTGGATTGTGCGTGGTGTTGTTGGCTGACTTGTTTTTGGACGAGTCACGCAAGTGGGTGTTGTCGTCGCTCGCAGGATTCACTTTACTTGCAGCAATCTTGCCCGTGCTTACGCTCGGGCTGAGTGATGTCAACGTGCGATCAATGTTTGATGGTCGTTATGTAGTGGACAACTTCAGCATTGTGATGAAAGCAATGTTCTTGATCGCTGGCTATGTAGTCGTGCTTTTGTCTTCGAATCATGTCGAAGAAGGCGAGTATTGGCGCGGCGAGTATTACTTCTTGTTGCTCTCAAGCATTCTCGGCATGGTGATGATGGCGTCGGCTCGTGACCTCGTTTCCATTTTTGTCGCTCTCGAGTTTCTCTCAATCCCTGCCTACATGCTTGCCGCGTGGCGCAAGCGCGACATTAAGAGCAACGAAGCGGGCGTCAAGTATTTCTTGCTCGGTGTATTTGCATCTGCAGTCATGTTGTACGGCATGTCGTTGTTGTACGGTGCTGCCGACAGCACGCTGCTTGTCGACTTAGGCAAGAGCATCACGGTCAACGGTGGTCTCAGCGCATTACATGCACTCGGCGTCGTGTTTGTTGTCGTTGGTTTCGCATTCAAAGTTTCTGCAGTTCCGTTTCATACGTGGGCACCAGATACTTACGAAGGTGCACCGAGCCCAATCACGGCATTTTTGTCTGTCGCATCCAAGGCCGCTGGTTTCATTGCGCTCGTGACGCTGTTGTTTGTTGCGTTCCCAGAAGCGTCGTCGGTATGGCAGCCATTCATCTGGGTGCTCTCGGCTCTCACAATGACTGTTGGCAACGTGGTCGCATTGCGACAAACCAATGTGGTTCGCATGATTGCGTATTCGTCTGTTAGCCAAGGTGGCTTCGTGCTCATGCCACTTGCGGTTGCGGGCATGGCTGGTGTTGGCGATTCGGCACTCCGCGCCGTCGTCGTCTACCTGCTCATTTACGCGGCAACCAACCTCGGTATGTTTGCTGTGATCATTGCGGTCTCGCGCAAAACCCGCAGTGGTTCGGTGTCGAGCTTTGGCGGTCTGTTCTCTTACGCTCCCGGTCT
>JBJOEQ010000098.1:0-15906 GCA_046049195.1 Actinomycetota bacterium
CACGTTCTCGTCTTGTCATCGCGATCCTGCCTTTTGCCTCTCCATTGAAACCATGCTTCGCTCATCTACGATACGGAGGCGATGTCTGCAAAACCCCCAGCCCAAAACGAGCCTCAAACCGCCAGTGGCGCAATAGCGGGCAATGACCCAACCACAAAGACACCTGTATTTCGATATACCGCCACGTTGGCGACCCAAGTTGAGACTAAATGGCAAGACATTTGGGAACGCGAGGGCACCTTTGAAGCGCCAAACCCAGCCGGACCCCTAGCCCAACCAGACAAAGTTGCAGGCCGCGACAAATTGTTTGTTCTCGACATGTTTCCATACCCATCAGGCGCTGGTCTGCACGTTGGTCACCCCCTCGGCTACATCGCCACCGATGTTTTCGCGCGCTACAAACGCATGGACGGATTCAATGTCTTGCACGCACTTGGCTATGACAGTTTTGGATTGCCAGCCGAACAACACGCAATCGTTACCGGCATTCACCCTCGCATCAATACCGAATCAAACATCACAAACATGCGTCGTCAATTGCGACGCCTCGGCCTTGGTCATGATGCACGCCGCAGCGTGTCCACAACAGACGAGTCGTTTTACAAATGGACTCAGTGGATCTTTTTACAGATTTTTAATTCGTGGTACGACGAAACTTCTCATCGTGCACGACCAATCACCGAACTTGTAGCCGAGTTTGCAACTGGCAAGCGCGCAACAGGTTCGGTTGCGTGGTCAGAGCTCAGCAAAGTTGCACAACAAGAATTGATCAGTCAATACAGGCTCGTCTATTTGTCGGATGCGCCTGTCAACTGGTGTCCGGGGCTTGGCACGATCCTTGCAAACGAAGAAGTTACTGCAGAAGGTCGAAGCGACATTGGCAACTACCCCGTTTTCAAGCGCAACATGCGGCAGTGGACAATGCGCATCACCAAATATGCAGATCGCTTGCTTGAAGATCTTGATCGTCTTGACTGGCCTGAGCCAATCAAGTTGATGCAACGCAATTGGATTGGACGCAGTGTTGGAGCAAAGGTCCACTTTGCATCTACTGCTGGAACAATTGAGATCTTCACCACGCGTCCTGACACATTGTTTGGCGCAACATTTATGGTGCTGTCTCCAGAGCACCCGATGGTCGATTCGCTCACCACGCCAGATCACAACAGTTCTGTAAACGCATACCGGGCAGCCACTGCTGCGATGCAAGATGAAGACCGTCGAGACGAAACGCGTGTCAAGACTGGTGCATTCACAGGCTCATTTGCCACCAATCCAATCAATGGTGCACAGATTCCTGTGTGGATTGCTGACTATGTATTGATGGGCTATGGAACTGGCGCAATCATGGCTGTGCCTTCTGGCGACCAACGCGACTTTGATTTTGCTCGCAAGTACGACTTACCAATCACCGCAACGCAGATGCCAGATGATGAATGGTTCACTTCCCGCGATATTGCAATTTCAGATGACTGCAGCACCTGGCCGCAGGCTTTTGTTGGCGAAGGTACATACGTCAACTCCGCAAACGATTCGTTGACCCTCAATGGCAAGCGTACGATTGAAGAAGCAACACTGCTGGCAAACACGTGGCTTGAAGCCAATAAATGTGGATCCAGCGCTGTCACCTACCGACTGCGCGATTGGCTTTTTTCGCGTCAGCGTTATTGGGGCGAGCCGTTTCCAATTGTGTACGACGAAGACGACCAGCCAATTGCAGTTCCTACACATTTGTTGCCGATCAAACTTCCAGAACTTGCCGACTTCAAACCTCAGACACTCGATCCAAACGATCAGACCTCTGATCCAATCCCTCCACTCGCTCGTGTGAGCGAATGGGTCAACGTCACTCTCGACTTGGGAGACGGGCCGCGCCAATACCGACGCGAAGTAAACGTCATGCCGCAATGGGCCGGATCGTGTTGGTACGAGATGCGATACCTCGACCCAACCAACAACGAATCATTCATTGACAAAGACGTTGAGAAATATTGGATGGGACCAAAACATGACGGCCACTCTGGCGGTGTCGACTTATATGTAGGCGGTGTCGAGCACGCAGTGTTGCACTTGCTCTACAGCCGCTTTTGGCACAAAGTGTTGTTTGATCTTGGTCATGTGTCGAGCCTCGAGCCATTCCATCGTTTGTTCAATCAGGGTTACATTCAGGCATACGCATATCGCGATGATCGCGGACAGACCGTGCCCGCCACTGAAGTCACCGAAGTCAACGGCGGATACGAATGGAATGGCGAAAAGGTAAAGCGCGAATACGGCAAGATGGGCAAGAGTCTCAAAAACATTGTTACACCAGATGAAATGTATGACGAGTTTGGTGCAGACACTTTCAGGCTCTACGAGATGTCAACTGGACCACTTGAGGCAAGCCGCCCTTGGAACACTCGCGACGTAGTGGGCATGCAACGATTTTTGCAGCGCGTATGGCGCAATATGGTCGACGAAGACACCGGTGCCTTGCATGTGAGCGATGACGCGGCACCGCTTGCATTGCAACGCGAACTGCACAAAGCAATACATGGTGTTGGCAATGATCTTGAGCACCTGCGATTTAATACTGCCATTTCCAAGCTGATTGAACTCAACAACGCGCTGACCATTTATGTCAACGAGGCCGGCTCTACGCCACGCGAAGTTGCAGTGCAGATGACACAAATGCTTTCTCCGCTGTGCCCTCACATGGCCGAAGAGATCTGGCAGCGACTTGGCCGCACAGAGTCACTGACATACATGCCGTTTCCAGAAGCCGATCCGCAAATGCTGGTGCACGACACCATCGAGATTCCCGTGCAAGTCAACGGCAAAATGCGCTCCAAGTTGTCGGTTGCGGCCGATGTCTCAGATGACGAATTGCGCGCGCTTGCCATGGCCGACGAAAAAGTGGTGCAGATGCTCGCTGGTGCAACACCGAGCAAGATCATTGTCGTGCCAAAGCGCCTCGTAAATATTGTTTTATAGCGAGCGCTTTATATCTAGCGTTTGATAGCGAGTCGTTTTGCGTCGGGCGCGCCACGCATCAGCAAAATAATTTTGTTCACACCCTCGCTTGCCAGTTCTTGACAAACAGCGGAAGTTGGATCTAATAACGCCTCGTCAAACCAGTCCCACACCGAGACGATGAAGTCAGACTTGCCAGCAGCGCTTGCGGCGTCTCGCGCGACTCTCAAAATCTCGGCGCGCTGCGGATGACTTGATCGGATATTGACACCATCAGTCCGCATGCCCGCAACTTTTGCAAGCGCAGTACTGTTCACTCCAAGAATTCTTGGTGGCAACTTGCATGGCATCTCGAATGTTGCAAATTTTTTGTCACGAGTTGGCGACCATATTTCGTCCAACACATCAAGCGTGTGCTCGAGCTTTGCATGACGCTCGTTCATGGTCGCCGGAAGCGCGATTCCAAGCGCCAGTTGCTCTGTAGCAAATGTGCTTGTTGGTGAGGCACCTGCACCGAGTCCAAGAATCAATCGTCCACCAGAAATGTTTTGCACAGTGGCTGCAGCACTTGCAAGCACACCTGGGTGCCTGTTGCCGACATTGGCAACAAGAGGTCCAATGTTGATCGTTGAAGTAGTTGCAGCCAATGCGCCAAGCAAAGTGAAGCACTCTGGCATCGACGGAGCATTCATGACTTGACCCGATAAATGATCGGCAACCCACAATGTTTGATAATTATTGTTTTCAGCGATATGCGCAATTTCAGTCAATTGTGCCCACGAACATTGGCCTTGATTGACTTGCAAATCGATTGTTATTTTGTCATTCACAGTGAATTGAGTATTACATCACACGGATACAATTAACACGTGAACATTGTGCATGCCCCGATGTTGCAGGTTCTTGATACCAAGCACAACTCGCTCACCGAAATCCTTGCAGTGCTCGCCCAAGACGGCGGAGTAATCGTGCACAACATGCTCTCCCCTCAGGTCGTTGCCAATTTATTGATCGAGCTCGCCCCACAGAGCGAGACATCTCAGGTAGGCCCAAAATCAAGCAACGAAAACGTCAATCATTTTTGGGGTCAACAAACCAAGCGCTTCACGCGTCTTGCCCAACGCTCACAAACATTTGCCGACGAAGTATTGGTGCACCCAACCTTGACCGGCGTGGCCGATGAACTGCTCAAGCCTTATTGTGCGTCGTACTGGATGAACACCGGTCAGATGATGATCGTCATGCCGGGTGGTGCTCCGCAGTACATGCACCGCGATTCTGATGACTGGCCAGCAATGTGCTCACCATCTGCACCACCCTGTCAGATCAGTTGCATGTTTGCGTTGTCTGACTTCACCGCCGAAAACGGAGCCACACGCGTAGCGCCAGGTAGCCACTTGTGGAGTGATTATTCACGTCAAGCCGCAGATGACGAAATCACTCAAGCAGTCATGCCAGCCGGCAGTGGAATGATTTATCTGGGAAAGACGCTGCATAGTGCTGGCGCAAACAAGACCGAGAATGAAGCGCGTTTTGGCATGCATCTCTCGTACGTGTTGGGATGGCTGACCCCGGAAGAAGCAGGCTGCCTCGGTGTCACTGAAGATCGCGCCAAAACTTTTACGAAGCAACAGCAGCAACTTCTTGGCTATCGCTGCTATGACGCATCAGATCTCAATGGAGGCCGCCTCTGGACCGTGGACTACGAAGACGTTCCTGTCGGCCTCAACTGGTAATTGTGCAAAACAACAAACTTGAAAGCAGTACGTAATATGTCAATCGATAGTGTCAGTATCAACAACATTCGAGGGCTTCGCCAGAGCTTTACACGCGATGAATATGTGTCACCCGAAGTATTCGATCACGAAATGCAAGAGATTTTTGCTAAGCGCTGGAACTTTGTTGGTCGCGCAGAACAACTCAATCATGTTGGGGATCGTCTAGTCGTTGAAGTTGGCAACGAGAGCATCCTCATTGTGCGCAATCGCGAAGGCGAACTGCGCGCGTACTACAACGTTTGTCAGCATCGCGGTTCGCAGTTGTGCGACAAAAGTGGCAGCGGTTTTGGTGCAGCCATCACCTGCCCGTATCACTCGTGGAGTTACTCGCTTGAAGGCAAACTTGTCAGTGCAATTCACCACGACAAAGAATCATTTGATCGAGACGGCATATCACTCACCCCAGTGCGCGTGGATGAGTGGCAGGGCAACATGTTTGTCTGCCTCAACGAAGACGAAGAGTCGTTACATGATTGGCTCAAAGATTTATACAGCATGCCTTTTGACTTAGACAAGTTCGAAATTGGCAAGCTCAAAGTTGCCTACACCACAGTCGACGAAGCCAAGGCCAACTGGAAAGTGCTCGTTGAAAATTATTGTGAGTGCCTGCATTGCTCTGTCGTGCATCCCGAGTTTTGCGAGCTTGTGCCGGTGTATGGCAAAGGGTTCAACTTTCAAGATGACCGCTTTGACAAAGGCGTGAGTCTTGCCCCCGGCATGACCGCAGTGTCATTCAAGCAAAATGAAGGCCTTCCAACCATTGCAACTATGGATGACCTCGACGACTACTCGGTATTTGGTGCGTACGTCTATCCCAACATGCTGATCGACATCAACCCAACCCTTGTCGCGGTCACCTCATACATTCCGCGTTCACCCAACCACACCACCGTCATCACCACGTACCTCTTCCCCGCTGAAGTGATCGGTAATCCAGCGATGGACATCATGCCAGCAGTCGAATTCAACGACCTCGTCAATCATCAAGACATTGACGTGTCAGAGCGCGTGCAGCGCGGTGTTGCCTCAAAATCATTTAAGCGCGCTTATCACTCCGAGATGGAAAAATATGCGCAACGGTTTGTCAAGCAGTATCGCCAAGACATAACCAACCAGTAGTTGCTAGTTAAAACTGCCGACTTCAAATTCGACAGATTGTTGGTCGTTCATCGCCTCAACAGCATTGCCAAGACGAGCAAGATTTTCGAGAAACACATCGCCATGCTTGCGTGTATGGGCAACCGAAAGCGTCAGTGATTCGCTCTTACCCCACGGCGCCAAAAATACCCCACCGTTAAACTGCATCAAGTAGTGCAGATGCATTGCGCCAGTATTGACTTCAAGGAAATCGCGATAATTCTTGGCTGGTTCGTTGCTGTACACAACTGAGACCTTGAAACCAAACTGATACCCGTGAGCTTCTTGTCCGCAATCATGCAATGTGGCAAGTGACTGTTCAAGAATGTACGAACCAACATCGTTGGCTTTTGCGTACGCATCAGGGGTCAATACTTCGGTGAGCACAGCGCGTGCTGCAGCCATCGTGAGAGGGTTGCCATTAAACGTGCCGACTTGGCTATATCGACCATCGGTAATTGCAGACATCACTTCAGTTGTTCCACCAACCGCACCACATGGCAATCCGCCACCAAGTGCTTTGGCAAGACAAATAATGTCTGGCGTAATTCCGTACATCGCGGTTGCTCCACCGGGGTGAATGACCAAGCCTGTTTTGACTTCGTCAAACGCCAGCAATGCTCCATGTCGATGCACAATATTTTTGATGCCTTCGAGATAACCCGGCTGCGGCACGATGATGCCTGCTCCCATCAAGATCGGCTCCAGAATCATTCCTGCAATTTGTCCAGGATTTTCTGTGAACACTCGCTCAAGTGCGGCCAAATCATTGAGTGGCACAATGCGTACGCAATCTGCAATTGCTTGCGGGATGCCCGCACCTGGGGTGCGCCACGGATTGTCGGCTGGTCCTAGTTCCTTTGCTGAACGGAAAATTGAAATTGCTACCGAGTCATGATGTCCGTTGTATGAGCCCTCGACTTTAACGATCAGGTCGCGGCCAGTGACTGTGCGCATGAGATGCACTGCATCCATCGTTGCTTCTGTGCCCGAGTTGCAAAAACGCCACTGCGGCAATCCAAATCTGCGCGACAACTCTTCGGCAACAACGATCGAATCAGGAGTGGGTTGAGCAAAGTGTGTGCCCTTAGTAACCCGGTCTTGCACTGCCCTCACGATGGCTGGGTTGGCGTGCCCCACGATGTTGGCGCCGTAACCGGCATGGAAGTCGATGTACTTGTTGCCATCCACGTCCCACACATGGGCGCCTTCACCGTGACTTACCCACACAGGGACTGGACGCGAGCTTGCCCAACTGGATGGCACACCGCCAGGAATGGTGAGTGAGGCGCGCTCATGCAGGGCTTGCGACTGCGGAACCCGACTCAAAAATAATGACTCTTGGCTTCTGATTTCTTTGTCAAGCGCGCTCATGCACTTAAGTTACAGCAGTCGATTAAACCAATCAAGCCCAGTTAATCGCGATCGGCGTTACTCAAAAACAAAACTTTCAAATTGTCAGGACCAGTATTGACAAAATTGTGTTGAGATCCACCTGGGCACAAAATTGCATCACCTCTAGAAAATGCTTCAAGATGACCGTCAATCGTCATTTCTGCCGTGCCTTCCAGGATCAGATAGACCTCAGTCATTGAGCCATATTTGAGATCTAATTCATCGTGCACATGCATGCCCTCGGCACAACCAGACGGTATGTCCCATATCTCCACGTCCACAGGCCATGGCAGTTGCTTGCCAAAGTAGCGCTGTACTGCAATTGATCCAATGCCCCCATGGTTCTCGAGATCGGGATGAACCTTCTCGCCCTTGCGCACTATCTGGTACACCATTGCCTCCAATTATTTGGCTGACCTTACCCGTGAGACTATGTTTATCTCTATGACATTCTCCATTCCAAACCAGCAAATGCACAGACGAGACTTTCTTCGCAATCTAGTAATCACAACTGGAGGCGTGACACTGGGCGCATCATTTCTTGCTTCGTGCGGTGGGTCTTCATCAACCTCCACTTCAGGTGGCTTGATAATTGGCACACCAGACAAGCCTGTCAAGCTTCCCGTCACAACTGATGCGATTGCTGATGGACTTGCCGAGGAAACTGGCACACTCGAAATTCTCAGTTGGGCCGACTACCAGAACCCCGAGAGCATTGCGGCATTTGAATCCAAGTTTGGCGTCAAAGTTTCGATCAGCATTTACGACAGTGAGGAAGCCGCAATCGTCAAGTTGCGCAATGGCACATTCAACCCAGACCTCATTCTCGGGATGACAGACACCGCGCTGGCAAGATTGGTAGCAGCAGACTTGCTACAACCTCTCAACAAGTCATACATCCCCAACTTTGGCAACGTGATAACTGGATTACAAAACCCGTACTATGACCAAGAGTCGCAATACACCGTTCCATATGTTGTTTACGGAAATGGAATTGGCTATCGAAGAGATCGGATTGATCCAGAAATCTTTACATCGGGCAACGGCTATGACGTCATGTGGGACGCCAAATACAGCGGCAAGGCTGCCGTCCTCGACTCGTATCGCGACTCAATATCAATGGCCATGTTTAGGGCTGGCAAGAACGATGTCAATACGGGCGATGCCGACGTGCTTGCACAGGCTGGTGCAGACTTGATTACATTGCGTGGAACATTAAATCCAAAGGTAGACATTCTTTCGTACCAAGAAATTCCGGCGGGTAATCGCGATATTGCTGGGCCGATGTGGAGCGGAGACATCCTCTCGGCGCTTATGTACCTTCCAGAAGGCACTTCGGCTGATGTGCTTGGCTTTTGGTATCCAGAAAATACAATTACAGCAAATGATTTTTTCTGTATCACTAAAAAGAGCAAAGCACCAGTGCTCGCGCACCGCTTTATCGACTACATGAGCGATACCGATAATGCACTTCTCAATTTCTCGTATGTCGGATACCAACCCGCACTCGAATCAATTACTGCAGAGACACTGCTCTCAACTGGCGCAGTAATCGAATCGCTTGTTGACGCACTGATCACTCCAGAACGCTATGCATCGGGCCAACGACTCATCGCTCTTGACCCTGCTGTTGATCAGCTATGGCTTGATCAATGGACTGCATTTACTGCTGGCTAGCAGATGATTAAACAGCCACGATTGTGGACTGGCCTTGCACTTCCAGGCTCAGTCTGGTTGATTGCGTTATTTGCAGTGCCCTTCTATGCGGTTGCATGCATAGCATTCGGCGCGATTGATCCAATCTTTCGAGATGCGGTTCCGCAATGGAACCCCCTCAACTGGAATTTTGTGCAGGCTCAAGAAATCCTGCAGAGTCTCATTAGTGGCCCTCTTCAAGGCGTGATCGTGCGCACGATCATCTATGTCGTGAGCGCAATGACCATCAGTTTCCTAATCGGATTTCCCATTGCCTACTTTTTGGCACGGCACGCTGGAAAGCGCAAACTGCTGATGCTTGTGTTGATCATCGTTCCGTTTTGGGTCAACTACCTGATGCGCATGCTCGCTTGGGTCAACCTACTGAGCCCAAGCGGACTCTTCAGTCGATTTATGAGTTTCTTTGGAATCAACTACAACTGGCTGGACGGTTCGCCGATCACCGTGATCCTCGGACTTGTCTATGGATATGTGCCATTCCTCATTCTTCCGCTCTATGCAACCCTCGACAGACTTGACTGGCGACTCATTGAAGCCGCACGCGACCTTGGCGCATCATCGCGCGATGCATTTCGACTCGTGACAGTGCCGCTGGCACGAGCTGGCTTAGTCGCGGCTGGAGTGTTAATTGCTCTACCCATGTTTGGCGACTATTACACGAACGATCTACTCTCGCGCTCTCCAAGTACCGAGATGCTCGGTAACCAAATCGACTTCTTTCTCAATTCGAGCACGCAACCACAGCGCGGGGCGCTTTTGGTTCTCGTAATGTCTGCATTTCTTGCAGTCGCGATGTCGTTTTACCTACGCAGTACAAATCAGCACGCAAAGCAAACACTCCGATGACGACAACTTTTCAATCTCACAAAACATGGCGCAAGTTCTCGACATTGCATGTGATTATCTGGGGCTACATCATCTGGAGCCTCGTTCCAGTCATCATCGCCATTGCCTATTCTTTCAACAACGGTCGCAGTCGCACAGTTTGGCAAGGATTTTCGTTTCGGTGGTGGTTTGGTGACCCAAACGCATCATTGTGGCACGACGACTCGCTTCGTAGCACAATTTCCAATTCACTTATCCTCTCCATTTCCACAATGTTGATTGTCACTCCACTCGGCATCACTCTTGCTGTCGGTGCTCAGCGCATCACTGGGCGCAAATCCAAAGTCGTACAAAGCCTCACTGCGGCACCTCTCATCACTCCGGAGATCGTCGTGGGTGCGGCGTTGTTGCTCACCTTCACTCGACTCTTCACCATGGTCCCATTGGGGTACGCCGCTCAGTTGCTCGGCAACGTCACGTTTTCATTATCCAGTGTGGTGGTCATCGTGCGCGCTCGATTGGTTTCGATTGGATCTTCTTTCGAGGAAGCTGCGCGCGATCTGGGTGCTACTCGATTTCAAGCGCTGCGATTTGTCCTCATGCCGATGCTTTGGCCTGCGGTGATGGCCAGCCTTGTCGTTGTTTTTGCAATCGTTATCGACGATTTCGTGATCACAAGTTTTCTTTCATCCGGAGTCGGATCCGAAACTGTGCCGTTGCGAATTTACTCGTCTGTTAGGGGTGGCGCGACGCCAGCCCTTAACGCGCTTGCAACTCTGCTCGTACTCACTTCGTTTACCGTTTTGATTATCGGACTATTTGGTTTGTCATTTTGGCGCAAACGCCATGGCGAGCCTGGCGGATTGCGAGCCGCACTTTCAGATATCACTCAGGCTGACGCCTAGCAAAACTCTTTATTACTGAGCCGCAGGCAACACTCGCACGGCATCTGGTAACACGTCGATCATTGTTTCGTCCCCATCGCGCAGCCCAATTGACGTTTCGTCATTTGGCACTTCAGCCACCAGTGTGACTCCCCCAATACTCAAGGCCACACGCAAGGTAGAACCCGCAAAAGTGACGTGTTCAATCCTCGCAGCATGCGCACCGGTACCGACTCTGATTCGTTCTGGTCGAATTAAAACCGTTCCCTCGCCCAAAGGTGAGTGATCTGGTGCATTAAATCGTTCGCCCGCGACCAAGACCACACCACGTTCGACAACTTTGCCCGGGATCAAATTGGCTGCGCCGATAAATCTCGCTACTTCAATTGATGCTGGCGTCTCGTAGATCTCTCGGGGGGCACCAACCTGTATGAGTTTCCCATCGCGCATCACTCCAATGCGATCGCTCATCGTAAATGCTTCGTGTTGATCGTGCGTCACATATATGAATGTGATGCCGATCTGACGTTGCAAGGTCGCAAGCTCAATTTGCAGTCGTGCACGCAACTGTGCGTCCAACGCACCGAGCGGTTCGTCGAGCAGCAATACGCTCGGCTCAAGCACAAGGGCTCGCGCAAGAGCGACTCGCTGCTGCTCACCACCAGAAAGTTGGTGCACTCTGCGACCACTAAATGATCCAAGTGCCACCAAGTCCAGCGCCTGCATGACACGTTCTTTTTCAGGCTGTACCGAAACACTTCCCGCTTTCTCAAAACGCAATCCAAAGGCGACGTTGTCATACACATTGAGATGTGGAAACAGTGCGTAGTTCTGGAAAACGGTATTGAGCGGTCGCACCTCTGGCTCATCGTCAGTGACATCACGGTCATCTATAAGTACGCGACCAGAATCGGGTGTCTCAAATCCGCCAATCATCCGAAGTGTGGTCGTCTTTCCACAGCCAGATGGACCAAGCAACGAAAAGAACTCACCCGCGCGAATTTCGAGGGACACATCATCCACAACTACTCGCTCGCCGTATGACTTATTGAGCCCACGAAGCGTGACAGACCCATCCAACACCTGTGGCTCCATAGTCCCCCGACTTTATTCTTTTTGTGGAGCTAAGGGGAATTGAACCCCTGACCTCTTGCATGCCATGCAAGCGCTCTACCAATTGAGCTATAGCCCCATTTACATGGACTTATTTCAGCCGTCAATCTATCGTGGCTATGCCCTCATCGTTTCAATGTTTCCGTCGACTGGAAGCACCTGACCCGTAATAAATCGCGCTGCCGGTGAACTCAAAAATACTGCAGAAGCCGCAATATCACTTGCATCAACAAATGTCTGCAGTGAAACTTGTTTTTCATAGCCGGTTCGAATCTCACTCGCTGTCGAACCAGTGGCCAATGCTTCACGCTCAATAACTCCATCCATACGCGGACCACTCACCGAACCCGGGCAGATTGCGTTGACGCGCACACCAAACTCGCCAAGTTCCATCGCCCACGACTTCGTGAGGCCGATGATTCCCCATTTTGCCGCTACATACGGTGAGCGAAGTGGGTAACCATAAATTCCTGCGCTCGTAGAAATGTTGATGATGGAGCCTTTGGACTTCAGCAACATCGGCACAGCAACATGAGTGCAACGAAACGTGCCTCCAAGGTTGATTCGCACACACTCGTCGTAGGCATCTGGATCCATTTCGTCTACTCGTGCTGTTGGGCCGGGCACACCAACGTTGTTGACCAAGATGTCCAGACCGCCAAGGTCGCGTTCGATTGCCGCAAACATTGCTTCCACATCACTCGTCAAGGACACATCACAGATGTAGTTGGGCTTTGTCGAATCATTGACGTCGCACACCACCACTGTTGCTCCAGCATTGATCATGGCATCGGCAATCGCTCTACCAATACCAGAGCCTCCACCTGTGACCAGTGCGCGCAGTCCAGTTAATCCAAAATTGCCCGTGTTCATTACTGCGTTTGTCGATGCGTCCATAATCACGAACTTAGTCGCCAAGACTCCAACTGAGTACAGGCACATCGAAATACAAGCGCTCAATCTCATAGAAGTCTCGTGCCTCTTGAGCGAAAATATGTACAACCACGTCGCCGTAGTCGATGAGCACCCACTGCTGTTCGACCGTTCCCTCACTGCGCAACGGAGACCGACCAAGTATTTCGCGCACTTTATGACTGACCTCGCTCTGAATTGCGCCTACTTGACGCGAATTACTTGCCGTGGCAACCACAAACAATTCGGTGATTGCCAATACATCGCCAACATTGAGCACCGTAATATTTGAGCCCTGCTTCTCATCGGCCGCGCGTGCCGCTACTTGGGCCAACTGCAATGCAGCCGAAACTTTTGGCTTTCTAGTTGCTGCTTTCTTCGCTACTACTTTCTTCGCTACTACTTTCTTCGCTACTGGCTTTTTCTCAACCATCGGTAGCCACGGTCGTTGATGGTAGTGCCGGGGCAGATGCCAAGAAGTCAACAAAGTCCTGACCAAGAATTATTTGAGCGCCTATTCCCTGCACAGGTTGCTTCAATTTTCCAAACTCAACAGACCCAATGATTGACTCGATTCCTATTTTTTGTAATTCAGACTTCGTGATGTCTGAAGTCTTGATCTGCGTCTTTTGCTCTGGTGGCGCAGGCAAGTTTCTGATCAATGCCACAGTCACGTTGAGATAACTCAGCCGTTCAACAATCGCTCGTGTGACATTGGCATCATTAAATGGGTTGTCAACCTGCACCGCAAGCGAGTCATTAGCAATCGACAGACTGCTTGGTGCCACGCTGGCCATAATCATCAACACTTCGAAGCGGTCGAGCGCGTAGATGTCAATCCCCAATGGGTTATCTGCACCCACGAGAGGCTGCGCACTCAACTGCCACACCTGGATCGGGCCGCCAAGCACCCTGCGCATAAACGCACCAATTTCATTCGGCAATTCTGTGCCTACGAGCGCAGGATCAAATTGTGCAACTTCAGGTGCAAGCCCAGTGCCAACTGCTGCAGCAACTCCGTTCCATACTGCCTTGATGTGAGCAAGTCGATTCAGTTCTGGCTCGCCAGCTTTTTGCGTGTACAGCACTAACGCCGCTTGATCACCAGTTAACGTCTGCTCTCCCGCAGGAAACATTTCGGTTTCAACCGCAGTTGGTTGTGGCGGCAGAGTTGTCTCTGTTGATCTTGAACTCCGAGATTTAATCGTCGTGGTCGTCGCAGGGTCAGGCATCACCATTGCGGTGTTGACAACTGGTGTCTCAAAATTGACAGGAATTGATGGCAACATGTTGAATACCCCAGCCAAGTCATTGCGCACAACCGCCCCCACGACGCTAAATGTGACATCGAGAGAACCTTCAACTTCAAGCAGCATGCCTTCAATGCCGGCTTGAGGGTACGTATCGCCAACTCGATGCGGCGCCTGTCCACCAATAGATTCTGCGCGCGTGCCAACCGGAAGCGAAATGATGGTGCCACCAATGCCGCTTGGCGCAAGCACAAATGCGGTGAGCGATGTGACTTGATTGATGTCGTTGACAGTGGCAAGCAATGCAGCGGGCGTTGCAGGTATGAGCAATGCTCCACTGTCGTCAACCCTCTTGCCACCTGACGAATTGAGCAGGGACCTTGCACCGATAACGCCACCAACTGGCAATAAACATGCCGAAGCAATTCCACATGCAAGCGCCGCGAGCATCCTGTTGCGTTGTCTTGAAGGTATTGCGGTCATGAATGTATAACTCTCTCACCCGATCCATACATGCCACGAATCTGAATCTCGTTGAGTACTGCAGTTGTCACGAGATAATCAGTAGGACGACCGTCGGCAAACCGTGAACGCAAGTCGGTGCTGCTCACTTCAAGTCGCGGAGACTCAACACGAAGCCATTCAAACTGTTTTGGCAACTCAACACTCACTCCTGGTCGATCAACAACGACAAGTTGTGATTGCGCGACAACTTGGTCTACTCGCTCCCAACTTGGAAGGCCTGCAGCCGCATCATCACCAACGATGGTGAACAACTGCGCGCCTGGATACTTGTTTGCAAGACCCTGCAGAGTGTCGGCGGTGAAACTTGGTCCACCGCGATCGATCTCATCGCGTCCAGCAACGAGTCCAACTACATCGCGCACTGCGGCTTCCATCAACGCAAACCGGTCCGCGGCCGGCGAAACATCGCGCACGCCAGACTTTTGCCACGGGTCGTGGGAAACCATCAAGATCACCACATCCAAATCCAGGGCATGGCGCACATTGATTGCGGTTACAAGGTGACCCACGTGGGGTGGGTCGAAGGTGCCACCAAACAATCCAATTCGCTGATGTTTGGGTTGTGACACGACTGTCAGTCTAGAAAGATCTGCTTCTACCTCGGCCCTGCAGTTTTGCCACACGGATGCCTGGTTTGTGCGTAAGCAATATGGCTCTTCACCAATAAATATAAGGCTTTAAGAATTTTAAGAAATATCTATTTACCACTAGCACAAAACCTGCCGATGAACTAATGTAACTAATCCCCCCATAAACCCCCCAACACACTCGAAACGGTCCCCCCACCATGTCTGACGCAATCGGTCTCTATCTCAACGAAATCGGCAAAGTTGCCCTCCTCAACGCCGAGGATGAGCGCAACCTGTCCAAAGCCATCGAAAAGGGTCGCGATGCGGCTGTAGCGATGAAAAAGGGTGAGCGAGGAGCAGCATTGCGCGCCGACCTTCGTGGCGCAGCCAAGGCTAAAGACCACTTCATTCGCTCAAACCTCCGACTGGTGGTTTCCATCGCCCGTCGTTATCCATTGCCACAGGGCATGGACTTGCTCGACCTCATTCAAGAGGGCAACTTGGGCCTCGAGCACGCCGTCGACAAGTTTGACTGGCGCCGTGGTTTCAAATTCTCGACCTACGCAACATTCTGGATCCGTCAGGCCATCGGCCGTGCGCTCGACCAGAAGGCCAGCCTCATCCGTATTCCTGGTGATCGCTCGGCAACATTGCGCGCAGCACTTCCTCAGGGTTCTGGCGATGCAGAAGGTCTCGATGCAATGAACGCCGAATTGCACCGCCTCACCACCCCGGTCTCGCTTGACAAAACCATTGGTGACGACGGCGACGCAACTCTTGGCGACTTGGTGCCAAACGACGACATCAGCCCAGAAGAGGCCGTGATGTCGATGGTTGACACCGACCT
>JBJOEQ010000099.1:0-6891 GCA_046049195.1 Actinomycetota bacterium
CATGTCTGACAAGGAGAATTTGATTTCATGAAAGTTGTTTACACACCGGCACATATGGGCCACAATCCTCACGCAGAAATTGCTGCATCACGCTCCGCTTCACCGTTTGAACACATAGGTCGCGCAGAAGCAATCAAAGAGACTTTGATTAATGATTCAAGCATGGAGTTTTTGTCGCCAACCGAATGGGGCACAGAGCCGATTGATGCCGTGCACACGCCAGGGCTCAACAAATTTTTGATGACTGCATGGGCCGACTATCAGCGCGAGATGCGCCCAAGTCACGAAGTTGTTCCCGATTTCTTTTATCGTCCATCGTTGCGCGATGCAATGAGCCAGATCGAAGAGCCGGTAGCAGTCAACGCCCGACTTGGCTGGTGGTGCTTCGAGACAACGACACCGCTCACCGAAGGCACATACACGGCAGCACGCGGTGCGGTTGACACGGCTTTGACTGCAACGAAACTGGTGCTCGATGGCGATCCATACGCATACGGTTTGTGCAGACCTCCTGGGCATCATGCCACCACCAACCTGTATGGCGGATATTGCTTCTTCAATAACGCAGCAATCGCAGCGCATCATGTGGCAACAACAACAGGCACAAAAGTGACTGTGCTCGACGTCGATTATCACCATGGCAATGGCACGCAAGAGATTTTTTACGAACGAGACGATGTGCAGTATGTGTCGTTGCACGGTGATCCTCAACGCGCCTATCCATACTTCACCGGCTATAGCGACGAGCAGGGCTCGGGTAGAGGTCGCGGCTCTAACTTCAATGTTCCGCTTGCTGCTCGCACCGAAGATGATTTTTTTATCTCTGCTCTCGACAAAGCGTGCTCGGCAATTACCAAGTTTGGACCGAGCATGGTGATCGTCTCTCTTGGTCTCGATACATTCTTTACCGACCCCATTAGTGACTTGTCGGTCACCCAAGACGGTTTCAAGCGCAGTGGAGACTTAGTGCGTCAGATGGGTTTGCCAACGGTGGTGTTGCAAGAAGGCGGATACGACGTAGATGCTTTGGGCAACAACGTGCAAGCCTGGCTGCACGGCCTCGCTACTTCCTGAATCTCAGCTAGCAAAAAATCTCTCAAATATTGCGAACATCGCAATATTTGAGGTGATCATTGCACCGATGTATCTCAGACCACTGGTATTGATCAGTGTGATGATTTCGGCTTTGAAGGTATCAAAGCGTGCGTCCATCTTGTCAAATCGTGCGTCCATCTTGTCGAAGCGTCCATCGATTTTGTCGAATCTTCGTTCAAGTTTGCCGAACTGTGAGTCCATTCGTATCGCAAAATTGCGTAGGTCGCCACGAGTAGAAGGTTCCTTCCAATCCGAAATGAGATCTGCTGTCACCAGCTGTTCTATCTCGTCGTGGGCTCTTTCGTTCTCTTCTTTTTCCATGACTGCTCCAAGCGTTGTTGAGTTCATGTCCGTATGTGTACGACGAACATGCCAATGTGCTGTGGATTGTTTCACGAAGCTTGCTCTGGCTGTCAAGTACTGATTAATCCTCGAATTTGATGGTCGCTCGGGCGTCGTCCATCTGAGCCTCAGTAGGTTTACGGAAAATCGTGATCATCGTGATTCCTGCAACGAGGTACACACAACCGTTCATGATCCATGCAACGTGCATTTCGGTTATATCCACTAGATCAAGTGAAGTGCCTACTTGTCGAGCTGCCTCGATGCGCCCAAGGGCAGGAGCCGCAATTGCGAGCGACAATGCAGCGCCGAGTGCCGTACCGATTTGGCGAGCCGTGTTGTTGAGTGCAGAACCCATCGCAAACTGAGCTGGTTTGAGAAAGGCAGTTGCCGAACTTGACAGTGTTGAAATGCTCAAGCCGACACCAAACCCAGTGAGGAGCATCCACGGCAAGTAGTGCGTCAGATAGTTGGGCTCAATTGGGATAAAAGTAGTGAGACCAAACGTGCCAACACTGAGCATGATCGATCCAGCAAACAAGATGCGTGCATGCCCAAATTTGGTTGCATACTTTCCCGCGAATGGTGCAACCAATGCTGCCATGCCAGGTCCTGGCATGGTGGCGAGTCCCGAGAGCGCAACACCATAACCCCACACCGCTTGTAACCAGAATGTGTTGAGCAGCCACATGCCGATAAAGCCAACGCTAAACAGCAGGCCCGAGAGATTGGCCGCCAATACAAATGGCAATCGAAAGAGTTTCAAGTCGAGTAGCGGACTCGTTACGACTCTGCAGCGTTGAACGAAGAGTGCGACCAAGATAAGGCCAAGAACGATTGAGCCGAGTGTTTTGGTATCTGTCCAACCCCATGCTTCGCTTTGCGAAATGCCCAGCACCACAAGTGCGATACCGACAAAACCAAACACGACACTTGGATAGTCCACTTTGCGCTGCGCGTTTGGGTCTTTGCTTTCATGCAAGATCTTGCGGCCCAGCAAGATGGTGACAACTGTAAATGGAATGTTGATGAAGAACAGTGAGCGCCACCCAAGTGAGTCGACAAGGATGCCGCCAACGGATGGTCCGAGTGCTGCAGCGAGACCTCCTGTTGCACCCCAGATGGCAATTGCCTGAGTACGTTTTTCAACAGGAAACTCTGGCAACACCAATGCGATCGATGCAGGAGTAAGTTGCGCACCGCCGATTGCCTGAATGATGCGGGCAAGTATCAGCACCCATGTGGTTGGTGAGATACCGCAGAGCAGAGAACCAACGCTAAAGATGAAGAGTCCGCGCAGAAACGAACGCTTGCGACCATACACATCGGCAAACCGACCAGCCGTCAGCAACCCCGCAGCATAAGCAATCGCATATGCCGAGAAGACCCAGGTGATGAGGCTTCCGCCACCGAGATCGGCTTCAATAGTGCGCTTGGCAACTACGACGATGGAAACGTCAAGAGAGACCAAAAATGTTGCAACTGCCGTAAGGCTGAGCACTTGGTATGCGCGCGGTATCCGCGATACGAATGAAGTTGTCATATACGACCCATCAACTGTGCTTATTTCCCCAGGCACTGACTGTAGTGATTGCGCGCTTGTTGCGTATCAGCGAAGGAATGTTTGCTGTTAGACCGACTTGCTTGAAACAGCTGGTGACCCATTTTGCAAGGTGCTCGCAAGGTGGTCTAGTCGATTAGTGAACATCCATCTGTCCAAATACACGAACCTCATCCTGGTAGCTAATGAAACTCGGGAAGTGGTTGGGGATGAAGCAGGTGTTACAGAGTGTCGACCCGACGTAGCAGTTCAAATGCGACAAGTTGGGGATTGCGATGGTGGCGGGTGAAAACTTTCGTGAGATCGATTGCCGTCTTACGATGTTGAACCCATCCGGTTGCGGTCTCTTCCTCGATTACGAGAATTGGTACACCGGCACGGGTGAGAATCCAGAATCTGTAGCCGGGCTCACCGTTTAGGTCGGTTGGGCGAAGTCGCAGCAGTTTTTCGGGGATGGCGTCAAACTGTTCGAGTGCGCCGTTCGGGCCGCCGCCATCACCAGACGTGTCGATGAAACCAGATTTAACTTCGAGTGGGCGAACTGTCATGATCGCTGTTGCGGTGAGAGCAGCAAGAACACGATATGTGAGAGTGCGTGGCACAGATGTTGGAACATCTCGTGGGGGATTAAGGCCGCTTGAAATCTCGAGTTGCTGAAGAAAATCGAGTGGGTCGGACGCGATGTATTCAGACCACTCCGTCGCTCGCCAGTCGCTAGGCAGGTCAGTGTCAAATTTTTGATGAACTTGGATCGTGCCCGAGCGATTTAATTGAATGACACCGATGCCACCTTGACTATTAACGATCGTCAAGCAGTTGTACTGACCACCGCCCGGGTGGGTTATGAGGATGCGGGTTGTTTTTGGGTGTCGTCTACAAAGTTCGCTGGCGAGGCGCCAAGAGATTGCTTCGGTGACGGTCGAATTCATTTGTTCATTCATTTTAGGAATTGATTAAATTAATTTACGTGGCTGAGGTTGGGTCGTATCGCAATGCATATTCGGCTGAGGTGATTTTTGGGTCGAGAAATATCGAGCTGTCAACCTGCTTGAATCCGGATTCTGGTTTGAGGAGTTTTGACCAAACATCGTGAACCGTCGTGCCGAGCTCGCGTGTTTTGACGCCAAACACAGACTTTTGGTATGCCGTATTGCCCGCTGAATCGATGTGCAGAACCATGACGCGGTCAACGTTGTTGTGCGCACCCGACTTTTCAAGTTGCCGAGCGAGAAGTTGTTGGCGCATCAACTGGTAGATCGGGTCTTGGAGCAGTTCTTTGAACGGCACCAAAAGATTAATCGGGCTGTCGGGTTCGGCGAGGAGTTTTTTGTATCGACGCCCTCGCTCTTCGTCTTTTTCTGGTGTGTCAGGCCGTTTCGCGTATTTCTCGGTGTACTTCCATTCGATCAGAATCAGTTCGCGCTCGCCTTGATCGTTTGTGTGTACAAACGCGGCGTCAACACTCGTGCAGTTGGCACCACGCACACGCTTACCACCGACCGCTTCATTTAAGAGATCTTCTTCACCGATGTATTCGAAGGTCAGATAGTGGCCTGGCTCGATTTCCTCTACTTTTGTCGTGCCGACGAGGGGGCCAAACGCCGCGATAATTAGCGCTGGGTCTTTGACCATTTGTCCGAGTGCATTGACGCATTGCACTTGCGATGACAAGAGATGGTTGCTCGGTCCATCACCGATGCCTTTGTGCCACGAAATGCCCAAGTCTTTGAACATTGGAATTGCGATGTCGCGCACCTCGGGGAGTAGCGACAAGTAGGCGAATTCGGGTGGAAGACAGAAGTCGTAATGGGGGCGATTGGCACCCGCACCAATTTTTGCAACATACGGAGCCGCCACTTTTGCTTGCGGATCAACCGTTGTTGACGCCAACTTCCAAGCACTGGCGCGCTCGCGTTCGATCGAAATGAAATCTTTTACTTTGGGCACTCCTAGAGAGACTAGGCCATGGGTATCTCACCAATAAATTGCGATTACCCAGACTTTGTCGTGGGGGTTTGGGTTGAGGCGATGGCTCAACAGTGGTGGATCATCAGACAACTAATAATGTTCCACATTTCGCACTATCCCCGCTCCAGTAACTCAGGGGATAGAGCAACGGTTTCCTAAACCGCAGAACTCTGCAACTTCTAGACCGACTTGATGTCGGCGATTACTTGTGCCCAGCGACTTTGGTCGCTGGAGTATGGAGCATAGAAACTGAGTCGTTGGATGACATCGCCATAACGCTTGGTGAGTTCGGGTGCGATTGTCTCTGGTTCGCCAACAACGGCAAACGTGTTGAGGATCTCGTCGGTGATGAGATCACCCATCTCGACCCACTTGCCCTGCTTAGAGAGCGCGTTGAGTTGAGGTTGTAGATCGTTCCAGCCATGGATCTCGAGCACACCCGAATAGGCGGGAGTTGAACCGTAGAAAGCAATCTGTTGACGTGTGCCAGCTGCAGCTTGTTGCATCTCGTCAGCGCTACTACCGGTGACAACAAAGCTTGGTCCGACGATTTCAAAGCCTTCCATGGTCTTGCCGGCTTTGGCACGACCGCGGCGAAGTGCGGGGAGGGTGACTTCGCGTAAGTATTTTTCGGTAGTGAATCCGTGACAGATAAAACCATCACACACTTCGCCGGCAACTTCGGTCATCATTTCGCCAACACCTGCGAGAAAGATCTTTGGAACACCAAAGTCACCAAGATCTTTTTTGTCAGGCGCGAAAAAAGGTGTCATCAGAGTGTGCTGATAAAACTCGCCACGAAACTCGAGCGGTGCGCCAGTGAGCCAGGTTTCCCAAATGGCGCGAATGGCCAAAATCATCTCGCGCATGCGGGGAGCAGGGTGGCTCCACTCCATACTGAAGCGTTTGGTGATGTGCGGTTTGATTTGGCTTCCCAAACCAAGAATGAAACGGCCTTTGGAATACGACTGCAAGTCCCATGCCGTATTGGCAAGTGTCATTGGGTTGCGGGCGAATGCAACCGCGATGCTTGTGCCGATCTCGAGTGTGCTGGTGTGCTCGGCTGCGAGCAGTAGAGGTAAGAACGGATCGTGCGATGTTTCGGCTGTCCAACCGCCGGTGTAGCCCGCGCGCTCGAGTTCTTGCGCGCTTGATGCGGCGTTGTGCAATGAACTGGGAATGCCGCCGTCGAGTTTCATGAGTCTGTGCGGTTTTCGCGCAAAAACTTTTCGAGTTCGGCAGCAAGTTCGTCGCCACTTGGAAGTGGTACACCACCAAAGCCCGTGGTCAGTGTGCCGTTGCCGCTGTGCTCGGCGTCGAATGCAATTTCGAGTTGTGTGAGCATCGCTGCGTGTTCTGGATTGGTGCGCACAAGTTGGTCGAGACGCTCGCGCTGCACGACTGCTTGTTCGAGGATGCCACTGATGTCGAGTGTGAGGCCACCAACGTCGCACACTGCACCGAGCAGTGCAGCCGATGCTGGTGGGTACGCCATCGACGCAACATAGTGGGGCACCTGGGCCCACAATCCAAGTGCATCGATCTGCTGATCGTGAAGTGCGTGCTCGAGTGCTGCTTCCATGCCGGCAGGAACATCGAGTGAGCTCTTGATATATGGAAGCGTTTGGATCAATGGAGCGTTGGGTGACGTGCACGAGATCTGCACCGCGCGAGTGTGCGGGGTGGCGACGGGGTATGCACCCAAGCCAAGCATGGGCGCACGCCGAGGGTGGTTGAGAGGGTGGCTACTTCGTTGGCAAACTGCTTCCAACGAGAGTCTGGCTCGGGACCGGTAAGCAACAGGACGTCGCGGTGATTGACATCGTGACCGATCATCAAGTGTGGAGCAGACCAGTCGAGTTTGGTGTTGACACCCTCGCGAAGTTCCATTGTTGGTCGTCGTGCGCGGTAGTCAACAAACAAGT
>JBJOEQ010000100.1:0-2820 GCA_046049195.1 Actinomycetota bacterium
TTGCGGTTTGTCGCGCCTACCTTCGTTTGCGGATTGTTGACGCACACAAAATTCCAAAATCTGGGGCATTTATTTTGGCTCCGAGCCATCGTTCGACATTGGACATTCCAGTTGCCGCAGCAACCACTCGACGTCGGATGATGTATATGGGCAAAGACTCGATGTGGAAGATCAAGCCCATCGGTGTGTTTCTCACTGCACTAGGAAGTTTTCCAGTGACGCGCGGATCTGCAGACCTGGAGGCTTTGAAGCGCTGTATTGCTGTGCTCGAACGGGGAGATCCGCTTGTGCTGTTTCCTGAAGGCACACGTCATCACGGTCGAATTATCGAGCCATTATTTGACGGTGCAGCGTTCATTGCCTACAAGACAGGTGTTCCGATTATTCCGGTCGGAATTGCTGGATCAGAAGAGATTTGGCCACCGGGAAAGAAATTGCCGCGTCCTCGCAAATGTGTGGCAGTTGTTGGCGACGCCATTTATCCAAAAGATTTGAATGGCGCACGGGCTACGCGTGAAATGATGAGCGAATTTACTGTTGAGTTGCAATCTGCTTTGCAAATAGTGTTCGATCAAGCATTCAAAATACTCGACTAGCGAGCAAAATAAGACTGCAGCGCATCTCGTAGAAAAATTGGATCTTGAGTTCCGCACACCTCGCGAGCAGAGTGCATAGACAGTTGTGGAATGCCGACGTCGATGGTGTCGATTCCTAATCGCGTTGCAGTTATTGGACCAATCGTTGAGCCGCATGCAATGTTGTTGCGCGATGCAAAGTGCTGGATTGGCACCTTGGCCTTGTTGCATGCATCAATGAATGGAGCAATAGAGGTTGAACTTGTGGCGTAGCGCTGACCGACGTTGGACTTGATAACTACACCTTGATTGATGAGCGGCGAATGGTTCGTGTCATGTCGCTCTGGATAGTTGTGGTGAACCGCATGAGCATTATCGGCAGAAATGCAGTGGGACTTTGTCAAGGTATTGATGAAATCTTGCCGAGAGAGACCCTCAGCAATGCACAGTCGCTCGAGAACATGTTCAAGCAGTGGGCCAGCAGCACCGGTTGCAGAGGATGATCCAACCTCTTCATGATCGAATAGTGCGACAACGCTTGATTCGGCATTGCTCGTTTGCTGGATCAAGGCTGTCATTGCGGCCCAGCACGAAGCCTGATTATCAATTCGTGCCGATGCGATCAATGAATTGTCGGCACCAACAAGAGAAGCTCTTTGAATATCGATCAATTGAGCCGAGCTTGCACGAATTTGGGATGGGTCTATGCCGCACTGCTGTGACATCCATTGATCAAAATTGAGACCGTTATCTGACGTAAGCCACAGCGCATTCAGATGTTGATGTCGGTCGAGCACAAGACCCTTGTCGTTAACGTCTCGGTCGAGATGAATGGCTAGTTGAGAGACGCGAGCTACGGGTGTACTGCTGAGAAATAACTTTGTTGAACCATCTTGCAAAACCACGTGACCTGCAATTCCGAGATCACGGTCGAGCCACGAGTTCAGTAACGGGCTGCCATAAATCTCCACACCAAGCAACGATTGAGTTGCAAATCGTTTATCAGGTTGAGGCTTGATGTGCAGACCTGGCGAGTCGCTATGTGCCCCAACGATGCGAAATCCATTGTGCAAAGATTTCTGAGCGACTTTCCAGGCAATGATTGCACCGCCTCTAGTAACAAATCCTATTTCTGCCGACAATGCCTCAGATGACGAGCAATCAGAGAATCCGGCTTCAAGCAACTGCTTCCGCCACCAATTGACCACATGGTGGGCAGTGGGACAAGCGTCTAATTGATCGAGCAGGGAAGAAACGGGGTTTGAGTTGCTCACCCCTGTGATGGTAGCGAGGGCAGTTGCACTCGCACATCTTGACCAAGCAGCTTGCACGTCAATTCAACTGGCTCTCCACTTGCCGCTTGAGCAGTGACCACTTCGATACAGGCATTGAGAGCGTCGCGCTGTGTAAAACCGATGTAGCCAACAGCGCCACAAACACCGACTAGGAGCAGTTTGGTGATGAGCGACGAAGCGAATTTGAGAACGATAAGCAAGGTGACAACGGAAACAACAATTGTGCCGACTGAAAGATTTTTAGCCAAATCAGCACTTAGGTTAAGTACATTCATGTTCGTATTCTGTCACGAACACGACCCTAGGCTGGTCATATGAGCGCGAGTATCAATTTGTCAGGAGTCGGGCCTGCCGACATGTGCCTACCCGAAGTTTCCACAACGTTGTCCGCAGCGCTCGATACCGCGTTGAAGCAAAGTGATCTCGATCGACGTGCTGCAGTCGTGCAAGTTGTCGCATCTAACCCAACGTATCTTGACGGTTGGGCATGGTTGGGTGCGTTAGGGCGCGACACGATGGATTCGTACATGGCGTACAGAGTTGGATACCACCGCGGCCTGGACGCTTTGCGTGGCAACGGCTGGAAGGGTTCGGGTTACGTTCGTTGGGCGCATGTGCCTAATCAAGGATTCTTGAAGTGCCTAGGCGGTCTTGCGAAAACGTCAAGACTGATCGGTGACTGTGCTGAGGCTGATCGATGCGAGCAATTTTTATTGCAACTTGATCCGTCGCACAAGTTCTAACATCAGTTGTGTGCGCGAATCTCTAGATTGCTTTGTCTTAGCCGGGGGTAAAAGCACTCGCTTTGGCACCAACAAGTCGCTTGCGTCTGTCGGGGCACGTTACATGGCTGCTGTCGTGGCAAGCAATTTACGAAACGCCTCTGGTTCGAGCGTGAGCCTTATCGGTGCCGATGCGCAGACGAGTAGTGCCCTAGGACTGCCGAATGT
>JBJOEQ010000101.1:0-7882 GCA_046049195.1 Actinomycetota bacterium
AAAAAATTTGGTTGGCTCAGTGATTGATCAGATGCGTCAGTTGTTTCAACTACCTCAAGATTGGGATGTTGTCATCGGCAACGGTGGAGCCAGTTTGTTTTGGGATGCCGCAACGTTTGGCTTGATTCACGAGCGCAGCGCTCACTTTGTTTTCGGTGAGTTCTCTTCCAAGTTTGCTCAGGCCGCGCAACTTGCTCCGCATCTTGGCGACCCAATCGTGATCGAGTCTGCTCCTGGAACTGTTCCCGCCATTCAGCAATCTGACGTTGATACCTACTGCCTCACGCATAATGAAACTTCCACTGGTGCATCAATGCAACTCTCCCGTCCTGCCACACCTGCCGATGCACTTGTCGTTGTCGACGGCACATCTGCTGCAGGTGGCATTGACTGGTCACCAACTGAAGTTGACGTGTATTACTTTTCTCCGCAAAAAGGGTTTGCATCCGAAGGCGGAACTTGGATTGCATTGTGCTCTCCTCGCGCAACCGAGCGCATCAACAAAATCAAGAGCACTGGTCGCTGGTGTCCACCATCGCTCGACTTGTCACTTGCACTCGAAAACTCTCGCGCCAACCAGACATACAACACGCCATCTGTTTCCACTTTCGTGATGCTCAACGAACAACTTGGATGGATGCTCGACAACGGTGGGCTTGACTGGTGCACCAAGCGCACACAGCAATCGGCAGACGTCTTGTATGGGTGGGCCACTAGCCGCGCATTCACCGAGCCATTTGTAGGCAACCCACAACATCGCTCGCCCGTCGTTGGCACCATCGACTTCATCGATGTCGATGCCGCACAAGTTGCAACCGTGTTGCGCAACAATGGCATTGTCGACACCGAGCCATATCGCAAACTCGGTCGCAATCAACTACGCGTCTCTATGTTCCCTGCAGTCGATCCGTCCGATGTGCAACTTCTTACATCAAGCATCGACTACATCGTGGAGCAACTCTCATGACCAAAGCACGCATCGTCATCGCCGAAACCATCGCCGAAACCGGTCTCGATCGGCTTCGCGCAGCAGGTTTTGATGTTGATATTCAAGTCGACAAAACGCCAGAGCAGTTGCAGGCGATTTTGCCCGGAGCCCGTGCGCTCATAGTGCGTTCGGCCACCATGGTCGATGCCCAGATGCTCAAGGCCGGCAGCGACCTGATGGTTGTTGCTCGTGCAGGAGTTGGTCTTGACAACATCGATGTTGAAGCAGCAACCCAGCAGGGCGTCATGGTGGTCAATGCACCGCAGTCCAATGTGCTTTCGGCAGCCGAACACACCATGGCACTCATTCTTTCTATTGCTCGTAATGTGCCTCAAGCACATCGCGCGCTTGTTGCGGGCAGATGGGAGCGCGCAAAGTGGGAAGGCATCGAACTCGCTGGCAAGACGCTTGGCATCTTGGGTCTCGGTCGCATCGGCACTCTCGTTGCCCAACGCGCCCGAGCATTCGACATGCGCCTCATCGCATTCGACCCATTTGTTTCGCCCGATCGAGCGCGCGAACTGGGTGTTGACATGCTCACACTCGAACAGGTTGTCGAGCAATCCGACATCCTCACCATTCACTTGCCAAAAAACAAAGAAACAAACGGCATCCTTAATGCAGCGATGTTGGCTCGCGCAAAACCATCTCTGCGTATTGTCAACGTTGCGCGCGGCGGCATCGCCAACGAAACCGATTTGGCCGAGGCACTGCGCAACGGCACCATCGCTGGTGCTGCAATCGATGTGTTTGTAAAAGAACCCACCACTGAATCACCACTCTTTTTGCTCGACAATATTGTTGTTACACCTCACCTCGGCGCAAGCACTCGCGAGGCCCAAGACCGCGCGGGTGAAGTGGTTGCAGACATGGTGCAACTTGCGCTCAATGGCGACTTCGTTCCGTTTGCCGTCAACATCGAGGCCGAAGATGCCAACGAGACCCTCAAGCCGTTTGTGCCACTTGCCGAACGCCTCGGCAGAGTATTTGCCTCGCTCTCCAACAACACACCAACCAATGTCGAGATCACTACCTCTGGCGAAATCGGTGCATACGACCCGGGCCTTATCTCGATCAGTGCGCTCAAGGGTTTACTTACTGTTTGGTCAAAAGAAACCATCAGCCTCGTCAACGCCCCAGTCATCGCGCGCAGTCTCGACGTGTCAATCACCAGTGTTGCCACAACCACAACAACACATCACGACTACATCAACCTGATCACTTTGCGTTCATCAACGCGCAGTTTGTCTGCCACGCTCACCGGACGTCGTCGCGAAGCGCGCATCGTGATGATTGACGATCACCTCACCGATATTCCACCGTCCGAGTTCATGTTGGTTGTAAAAAATGACGACCAACCCGGTGCTATCGGTCGTGTAGCCACTGTGCTTGGCAACGCCGGCATCAACATCGCCAACATGGATGTGGGCACAACCGAAACTGCGGGTAGTGCGTTGATGTGTATCGCCACCACCACTCAGGTGCCAGAGGCGATTATCGCCGAGTTGCAAGCATTGACTGGCATCTCGAGTGTGACGCCAATCGGCGCCTAAAACGTTCTAGATATTTTTACGAATTCGCCGCGCTCGCTTTTGGCGCACCGGTTTATCAACAACATGCACGAGTTCGTCGTCAATCACTTCGTGGCGAGTGCCCCAACTGCTTGCTAGTGCCTGAATCATTGCTGATGCAGGTAGTGCCATCACTGCGCCAAGTGGTCCAAGCACTGCGCCACCAACCATGGCAGCACCAAAGGCAATTGCCGCGTGCACTTTTAGTGTGCGTGCTGTGATGCGTGGAGCAAACAAATAGTTTTCGAGTTGTTGATACACCAAAATGAAACCAACCACAAACAATGCCTTCAGCGGTGAGTCGAGGAATGTCAGCAACAACGGCAACACACCTGCCAAGTAGGTGCCAACAACTGGCAAGAATTGTGAGACGATGCCAACCCACAACGCCATCGCCACAGGAGCAGGCGTGCCGATTGTCTGAAATGCAATCCAGTGAAAGAACGCCGAGATCAATGCAAGTAATGCGCGCGAATACAGGTATCCACCAGTTTTTTCAATTGCCAAATCCCATGTTTTCAGCACGGTGCGTTGTTTTTCTTCAGGCAGTCTGCTGCAAATAGCGCGACGCATTTTGGGTCCATCCGCAACAAGATAAAACGTAAACAACGACACTGATAACAGTTGAAACAAAACGCCAAGAGCACTTGTTGACAAACTGATGGCTCTGCCCCGTTGATTGTTAATAAACGTCTGCACAGGGCCGTCTGGCTTTGCAATTGAAGCGTTCACTTCTGCAGGATCAATCTCGGTATTAAATGTGCTGTTGACAAAGTCGACCGTGTCGTTGACATATGTTTTGCTGTTGGTGAGCACATCGGCAAGCTGACTGCCCACAAGAGTGCCGATTGCGCCAATGAACACGACGCTAAATGCGAGCACACCAAACAAGATCAGAGCTGTTCCACTGCCTCTGCGCCAACCGCTTCGTGCCAACCGATTGACGCCAGGCTCAATGGCAAGAGCCAAAAACATCGAGACCAACAACAGCAATACAAAACTTGATAACTGGTGAAACAATTCGCGCGCGACTAAAGCACCTAAAAACCCAAGCCAAAAAACCACAATTGCACGAGGCACCCATTTCGGCATTGATCTATCAGTGTTTGTCGTCACGAACCCACATTACTCTGCATCCAATTCGTGTGGTTTGATCTGTTTGGTGGCACGATTGATATGTGGCAACAACCAATAATCGACTCACCAAGATTCCCGCAGTCACCGAATTGATCAGTACTGTGCGCGACTCGCTTGGTGATGCATTACGCACTCGCGTGATTGGTCCAAATGGTGACGCTCGCGCTCAAGAGCTCATGGATACACCTGGCCCGAGATGGTTTGACGAAGATCGTCCTGTGCGACGCGTGCACTCCGATGCCTCCATGTTCATTGGCGGCCTGCGCTCGCTCATGGTTCAAACATTGCACCCACTCGCCATGGCTGGCGTTGCCAATCATTCCAATTACAAAACTGATCCTTGGGGTCGTTTGCAACGCACTGCAGATTTTTTGGCAGCAACAACATTTGGTCCAGCAGACGAAGCACAAGCAATCATTGATCGCATCAAACATGTTCACGGCTTCGTCAAGGGCACCGCCAGCGATGGCAGACCGTATTCTGCAAACGACCCGCACCTGTTGCGTTGGGTGCATGTTGTCGAAGTCGACAGCTTCCTCACCTCACATCAGCGCTATGGCAAAGAACCCCTCGACCAAGCCGGTCGTGATGGTTATGTTGCCGACATGGCGCTCATCGCAGCAAAACTTGACGTACCAAACCCTCCTACAACCGAAAAAGAACTCAGCGAACAGCTGCTTTCATTTCAAGATGAACTCAAGAGCACGGCAGAGTCACGTGACGCACTCAAATACCTGATGTTCCAACCACCGCTTCCTATTCCAGCGCGTGCTGCGTACTACGCACTTGTTGCAGCAACTGCTGCCACACTTCCCGGATGGTCACGACCAATGTTGCGCATTCCCTACCTACCACTCACCGAACGCTTTGCGTTGCGACCACTTGGCTCTGGTATCACCAAAGCATTTCGCTGGATTACAGAGCCAACATCGCCTTATCAACAGGCACAGGCTGCTCGCGCGGCAAAAATAAACAGCTGACCGTGCGTTAAAACGCACGTCGTGCTAATTAGTGCGCGCGGCTTGCACAAATGCGTTATACAAATTCTGCTGCGCAGAGTCATTCACTGCGGTGTCTTCTGGGTGCCACTGCACTCCCACCAACCAATGATCAGTGTGCTCAATACCTTCCAGCAAACCATCTGGCGACCACGCAACAGCAACGCAACCTGGCGCAACTTGGTCAACAATTTGGTGATGAAATGAAGCGCCACGAATTGCAGTAGTTCCTAACGCACGAGCAAGCCTGCTGCCCTCTTGAATACGCACATCATGCACAGCAAAGGGTGCACCCTCTGGGAAATTCTCTGGCTTGTGCAGCACTTGTGTGTCGGCATTTGGCAGTGTGGCAATTTCTTGCACCAATGTTCCGCCCAATGCAACATTGGTGATTTGTAATCCGCGACAGATCGCCAACACCGGCTTGCCATTCCGAATTGCAGCCTTGACCATCGTTGATTCAAAAATGTCTTGCTCGGTCAAGATGCCGTACACATACACACTTGGTTCTTGCCCATACAACGTTGGGTCTACGTCGCCGCCGCCCATCAACACCAAACCATCAAAACGCGACATCAATTCGTCGGCATCTTCGTCAGTCAATTGTTGTGGCACCACAACCGCTGGTTCACCACCGGCTCGCAACACTGCATTCGTATATACATCGCCCGCAAAGTGCACGGCGCTGCGCGACACACGACTGGCAGGGCCAACGCGGCCGGCAATGGCAATGATTGGCTTCACGCGCTACAGGCTACCCATCACTCGTTCGATCGTTGCTTAGTTGCCTGTGAGGCGCTCAACGTCCAGAAGGTCCTTCGGTCGCCCAGTCGCACGCTTGTTCTTCAACAAATCATCGCGCCCAATAAATGGCACCTGCATCCCGTCAACATCAATTACCCATCGGTTCGCCCAAGCATTTTCAAACTCGACACCACTAATTGAGGTGATGATGTCGATTCGGTACGGCGGATATCCAAGTTGCACTACACGATCAAGAGTTGTGAAGTCGTCCGTTGTTAAATTGAGACTCCCAAAACCGAACTCGGCCAGACACTCGACGATCTTCTCGGCATTTTCAGAATTCGCCCATACCCACGCATCAAAGTCGTCGGTTGCGCGAGGGTAACCGTGGGCCGCGAGTGCGTAACCGCCGACAATTAAGAACCGAACGCCTTTAGCGACGAATAATTCGACAAACTCGTTGAAGTCCTTGTCGAGTTTCATCAGCACCTCCGAATATTCGTTGACGAATAATCTCTACTGCAGCAATTCTCTCTGATGGGTCACGGCTAAGCCAGTATTGAAGCTCAGAGTCACCTTCGTGCAAGTTGGCTCGGTTCACCACCAACGCCATCTGACCATTGCGGCGAAGCGGTATCGACATATCTATATTGTACCGAAGATACGCCAGTGTTGGGACGCAACACAATCTTTGAAACGTCGCTGTTTGTGTGTGCATACTTCCACCAACCGCGCACATGTTTGCCAACCATCGATCGCCGCAATCGTCGTGTATCAAAATGTCCCATCACCCCCAAGTACGAGTTGGCACTTGCCCTAAATGCTTCACACTCAGCAATGCTGGGCACATGCCCCGCCACAACAGCATTATGTCGCATAATTGAGTCGTAAAAATTGCCCTTGGTGCGCTTGCCGACATACATCCGATTGGGCTTAACTACTGCCCCCAAGTAACGCACACCATGGCTGTAGTGCTGCAAATAGATTTTTTTAGGGTGCAACTCAAGCGCCAAATCATTCGCAAGAAAATTGCGTATCACGGGGATGAGTGATGTCAAATGCTCGCGGCTCTCATGCACCAGCACAAAGTCATCTACATAACGACCGTAGTACTTCATACCCAAATCATGCTTCACGAAATGGTCAAAGATATCCAGATAGAAATTGGCAAATACTTGGCTGCTCAAGTTACCAATTGGCAAACCACAATCGGCTGGTGAATAAAACAAACTTTTATCCTTCGGTAAGCCATCCCAATCACTCGGCTTGCCTCGAATCACACAGTTTTCACTTGGCTTGTTCATTAATACGATCTCGCACAGATTCTTCAACATTGCCGAGTCTGCACCAACATATTCGGCGTCAATAAAATCGCTCAGGCGTAAAAGCAACTTGCGCGCGTTGATGTGCATAAAGAATCCTCGAATATCGAGTTTCAGCACATAACAATCACGTGAGTAATTTTGCGAACACCGCCGAATAAACGTATCCAGTCGATTGATTCCAAACAGTGTGCCCTTACCCACCCTGCAGGCATAACTGTCATAGATGAACTCGTGCTCAAACAGTGGATTCAGTTTGTTGATAATGAGGTGATGCACTACCCGATCTCGAAAGTCGGCAGCAAAAATCTCACGCTTCACTGGCTTGTCAACTATAAATGCCATACTTCTTCCAGGCACATAACTACCCGAGTTGATTTCATCTCGCAAAGCCAGCAACTCCGACTCGTAGTCCACTTCAAAAGCGAGCGCATTCATCGTGTTGCGCTTATTGCGCCGACAGCCGTAATACGCCTCAAGCAACTCTGCCAAAGTGACACCAGGGGTTGGATAAACCAGTTCAAGTTCATCCAACCCCACGGTCAGATCATGTGCTCGCATCAAAAACCCCGCACTGGACGCACGTAGTTCGTGTTGTTCTTGTTGTTGTTGTTCTGATTCCCGTTGTTGAAATTCTGGTTCCACGCGTTGTTGTCGTCGTTCTCGGAAGAACTCCAATAGTTGTCAGTCGAAAAACCACCAACACCCGCTACAGAAGGATGTTTTGGTGACACCAAGGCCTCTTTGCGCCACACATGTCAACTGCGCTTCGTGTATTTTCCACACAGTCTCCTCCTCGCTTTTTAACACGATCATTGCTCACTCTTGTCAGCCGTGACCAACAAAATTCAGGCGTTCAGGCTGGCATTTCTCCAACCTGTGATCTGCTTTGAGATGGTATCCATCAACTCGATCAATTCAGCCTGCTGTTTAAGAGAAAGCAGTTTCAAGTCACAGCACAACCGCACTTCCAACTTGAGCAACTCAAAATCGTCCAAAAACGCATCCAGCAATGGCGCTTTGTCTCGCGACCGATTGACCCGATAAATACTGCGCAGCAAGCCCAAACAGTCACGCTTCATGTCTTGACCTAACGTGTACTTAAACTCGCGAGTAAACCCC
>JBJOEQ010000102.1:0-2671 GCA_046049195.1 Actinomycetota bacterium
ACCGGCAAGGTGCAGGCTCGACCAGAGGGCACAGTCAATGCCAACCTTCCAACTGGTGGCGTCGAATTGGTCGAGTGTCAACTCACCGTGCTGAATGCAGCGGAGTCGCCGCCGTTTCCAATCGATGCTCGTGCCGACGATGTGGATGAAGGCGTTCGCCTCAAGTTCCGCTATCTCGACATTCGCCGTGAGCGGATGCAAAAGAACTTGCGGATTCGCGCCAAAGTCAACTCGGCAATTCGTGGCGCAATGGAAGCCCAAAATTTTGTTGAGGTTGAGACTCCATTTTTGATGCCATCTACTCCAGAGGGTGCGCGTGAATTTTTGGTTCCTTCGCGCAAAGAACCGGGATCCTTTTATGCGTTGCCGCAGTCGCCGCAGTTGTGGAAGCAGTTGTTGATGGTTGCTGGTATCGACCGCTATTACCAAATTGCTCGTTGCTTGCGTGACGAAGACTTGCGAGCCGATCGTCAGTACGAGTTCATGCAGCTCGATGCCGAAATGAGTTTTGTAACCAAAGATGATGTACTGGCTGCGATTAGCAAAGCAGTTGTTGCGGCAGCCGAAGCCGCACTTGGTCAGACCCCGCCACCGATCGAGCAAATTACGTGGCACGATGCGATGAATCGCTTTGGTAGCGACAAACCAGACTTGCGTTTTGGAATGGAACTCATCGAGCTCACTGATGTATTTGCGGCAACCGAATTTAAGGCATTTGCAACAGCGAAATCGATTAAAGGTCTGCGAGTTGACGCAGCGACATACCCTGAGGCCGCCGCATCTGGACGCAGCAAGTTGGACGCGTTTACCGATCGCGCAAAACAGATGGGCGCAAAAGGTTTGGTTTGGATCAAAGTAGGCGATGACCTTGCATTGGATTCACCAGTTGCCAAATTTTTGAGCGACACCGAACGGGCTGCACTGTTGCAACAGATGCAGGCAAAGTCGGGCGACTTGCTGCTGTTGGTGGCGGACGAATGGTCGACAACATGCGGAGTACTTGGTCATTTGCGAAATGACATCGGCCGTCCACCAGTCCATGAAGGTCCGTACCGCTATGTGTGGGTCATTGACTTTCCATTGTTTGTCGGTGTCAACGCAACAACCGGCAAGCCTCAACCAGGACATCATCCGTTTTGTCAACCACACCCAGACGACATCGAGCGACTCGAGTCAGACCCAATGAGCGTTCGCGCACTTGCATACGACTTGGTGCTCAACGGATGGGAATTGGGCTCTGGTTCAATCCGAATTCATGACCCAGAGATGCAACGACGCGTATTCAGGCAGCTCGGTATCTCGGATGAAGATGCCGATCGTCGATTCGGTTTCTTCTTGCAGCCGTTCAAATATGGTGCACCACCACACGGTGGATTTGCATTCGGAACTGATCGTCTTGTGGCGATCTTGGCCGGCGAAGAGAACATTCGTGAAGTGATTGCATTTCCAAAAACGCAGTCGGGGAGCGATCCAATGACAAATGCTCCTACTCCTGTAGATCCTGCTCAGCTCAACGAGTTAGGCATTCGTTTGTTGCCACCTCCTGCAAAGAGTTAGCGAGCACGAGCGCTTGACTCAGGCTGACGACCTTTTCTCTGTGGTGGTGGCTGACAGGCTTCGCTCACAAGCACCACTCGCGGCGCGGCTGCGACCACGCACACTGGACGAGATAGTTGGTCAGGAGCATTTGATCGCTCAAGGTGCGCCGTTGCGCAAATTGATTGAGGCTGATCGCTTGTCGTCAGTAATTCTGTGGGGGCCACCGGGCACTGGCAAGACAACACTTGCTGAAGTTGTTGCGTCGAGTACTAATCGAGCGTTTGAAAGATTGTCTGCAGTGACGTCGGGTGTCAAAGACGTGCGCGAAGCAATTGAGCGAGCAACCGACCGACTCGGACAACATGGGCGCTCAACGATTGTTTTTGTCGATGAGATACATCGCTTCTCAACGTCGCAACAAGACGCTCTGCTTCCATCAGTTGAAAGTGGCATCATCACGTTAATCGGCGCAACTACAGAGAACCCATTTTTTGAAGTCAATGGCCCATTGCGAAGTCGAAGCACAATGTTTCGACTCGAGACTCTTGGTGTGGCAGCAATTCGCTGTCTGTTGGAACGAGGATTAGCGGCAGAAGGTATGACTGCTGATGATGATGCTCTGACAATACTTTCTCAACGTGCGGCAGGAGATGGGCGACAAGGTCTTACTGCTCTTGAAGTTGCATGCGCATTGGCGCGACCAAACAATGTGACTGTTGCTCATGTTGAAGCAGCACTTGGAGTAAGTGCGTTGAATTATGGCCGCGATGATCACTATGACGTGGTTTCTGCATTTATTAAGAGCATTAGGGGGAGCAATGTCGATGCAGGAATCTTTTGGCTCGCACGAATGCTCGAAGCAGGGGATGATCCCCGCTTCATTGCGCGTCGCCTCATCATCTTGGCTTCTGAAGACATCGGCATGGCAGACCCACAAGCATTGGTTATTGCGGTTGCTGCGGCCCAAGCGGTCGATCATGTCGGACTTCCCGAAGCGCAGCTCAATCTTGCGCAGGCGGTTGTGTATCTTGCTCAAGCACCAAAGAGCAATGGCTCTGCAGTTGCAATTTGGAATGCACGAAGCGATATTCGCCAAGGTGTAGATGTTGAGGTGCCTGCGCATCTTCGAGAT
>JBJOEQ010000103.1:0-5442 GCA_046049195.1 Actinomycetota bacterium
GGCGAAGCGGAATATTACTACAGCACTTATTCAGAATCTATCCGTCCTATTCGTGCTTTTTAACCCTTTTTAACTATTAGCCACCTATTTGTCCTAAACCCCGTTCGTCGGTCCTGTTGACCTGGTCCCTGTTCAATGGAACGCGTTTATGAGAGTTTGATCTTGGTTCATTACGAGACTGCCTCAAATTCTTGTGGGGCTGAATATTTTAGAGAACTGAGACGACGTTCTTGGTTGTAGAAGTTGTCTATGTAGTCTGCCATTACGACGGATAGTTCGACGTTTGTCGTCCATTTCTGTCGGTTGAGCAGTTCGATTTGCTTCGTGCTCCAGAAAGATTCCATTGGCGAGTTGTCGTAGCAATCGCTGGTGGTCCCCATCGACCCGAGGAGATCGAAGCGACGAACATTTTTGCTGAAGTTCCACGACGTGAATTGCGAACCATGATCGAAGTGAATGATGGCTGAGGGTGAGGTGTTTCTTGATTTTGCCGCCATCGACAATGCGTCGTTGGCCAGAGTTGCTTCGCAGCGTCGATCAATAGACCAGCCCACTATTTTACGTGAAAAGAGATTCCTGTAGAGGCTGGTGCGTAATTTCGCTCTCGGCGTCGCCTCAATTGTTTACTGGGTTAAATCGCCATCAATTCTGGTGAGTACAACTGGCAGGATGCCGACTCCGCTACTCATGAATATGTTGGTGGTGGAATTATGGTTGTAAATTATCGGAGTTCCACTGGAGTTTCACGTAAAGAACTAGCGCTGGTGCCTTTGAGCGAAATTCAAATTAGTAACTGTTGCATTTATTGCATCAGAAATAATTTGAGCCATTTTTAGTTGTCCAATTCCCTGTAAATGGATGTCATCTCCCGAAAACCATCCTTTATTTTGAGAGCTGAGACTGTTCCAATCAACAATATGAAGATTTTTATTAATTAAGGATTCTGCTTCGAGAACGTTGTTGAAGATTTTGGATTTCTTCTTAACATTTCCTTTCTCACGGTAGGTGAGCCAATACACGGACACTCCTTGAAGTTTCGCTTCAAAACAGATAGCACGAATGTTTTTGAGAAAAAGATCCGAATTGTTGTAGTCGTTGTACCCAGTTGAAACAACAACAGCTTTTGTGAATGATCCCGCGTTCAATTTCAAAATCTCCAGAGAACTCAGTTTTGAGCTCTCAGTGCAGCCAACAGTGGTGAGGCGTTGACAGCCAACCGCGCCAAAAATATAATTGTGGTTTCTTGCGAGATAGTCCTTGCCCTGTGCGCTTTGACCGATGCCGGCCATAACGGAATCGCCTAGTAATAGAACTTCTTTCAGTCCAGGGTTGATGAGGTCTCTGTCTGTGATCCGGTGGTCGTTTGACCCGAAGACTCCAGCTAAGAATATTGACAAAATGGCAATAATCTTCATTTTGGGTTAACTCATTTCAAATGCCGAATAATCTAAAAGGGGAAACCAAACACGAATACATGTAAATCTATTTCGTCTACTTTGCCCCTACGGGGGTTCAAGATATCGCTTTATTCCAACTTCCAACCGAATGCACGGATTATCAGTGGATTTGAGTACATCCAGATTGCCAACCAAGCAAATTTCAAAAGACGATTGGACGCCCTTAAACCATTCGTTACCAATAAAGTTATAGGAGGTTGTACATGCCAATGACTGGAATCGGGCGAGATAGACCTATCTGAAATTTGGTACGAATTTGGTACGACCCTGTGAACGCTCATCCGGGAACCGGGGGATTGGCAGGACATCGATCGCTGAACTCAAGTGATAATACGACTGTATGAAGCCAGACAGAATCGTGGGTGACGATTTTCGTGGAATTCGATTCCTTGCATCGTTCCAATGCATTACCGTTACCTCATTGGTATAACAAGATTGGTGTGTAATCGATGGGTGAGTGGGAAGATGGCATCGGTGTAGCGAAAGATCGCGGAATCATCGACGAGGAGTTGCAGGGTCGTCTCATGTCGCTTGAGTTTGATCGCGAGCATAAGCAACAGGGTTTCCCTATGCGGATCGCGCTTTTATTGCTTGGCTCGATCATGTTGCTCATCCCAATATTTGCGGTGACAGTACGAGTGCTTGGCCCAGATCCATCCCAGTTACTGATTGCATTTGTATTGCTGGCGTTAGGTGCAATTGCCGAAGGAATTGCATTCTTGGTGCGGCGCGCCAAGCCACTTGCATTCTTGGCTGGCATCATCGGTTCATTTGCAGGTATTCCACTCGGCATCGCAGTAGTTGTGTTGTTGCCCAACGACGCCAGTGTGGCGACTGGTGCGGTTGGATCGTGCATCGCTGCTCTGTGGTCGCTGCTGTGGTTTCGGCGTACTAAGGGTGGTATTCCCGTTGCTGTAATGATTGGCGAAATTGCAGTCTCCATCGGGCTTATTAGCGACTCTGTTGGTCTAAGCACACAAAACACAGGAGTGTTGCTGTGTGTGTTCGGCGTTGTTGGTGCACTGGGCGCAATTTTTGGGCGCATCAAACCAAGTCTGCCTCCTCTTGTTGCCTCACTCATTGTCGTTGGCGTTGGATCGGTGATGCAAAACTCGTATGGGGGCAAGGTTGTTGCGGTGATGGGCATCTCAATATCTGCCGTGCTCTTTTTGCTGGCTTACAAGCGTTCTGAAGCGCTCATGGCATCAGCAGCAGCAATTTCTACAGGTATATGGGGCGTGGTGTTGGCCGCAACGCTTACCACCGGGGCATTTGCGCCGATCATCGTTGCAGCAGCAATCGGTGTTGCGCTGATTACGTGGGGCCTTCGACTTTCGCGTTTGCAAAAATAACGAATTTTCGATAAGGATGAACTGATGGTGACGATTGATGACTTCGGTCGACCAGAACCCGAACCAGCAGTAGGCGAGGTTGAGACACTGCTTGGGTTTCTTGACTATCAGCGTGCAACTTTGAAGTGGAAGTGCAAGCGAGTTAATGCTGTGGGTCTTTCGACCAAGATCGCAAGTTCTTCAATGACACTTGGCGGGCTACTGAAGCACATGGCCTTCGTGGAGAACGAATGGTTTGCCCGTTGGCTACCCGACAATGAGCGTCTTGAACCGTGGCTCTCAATTGATTGGAGTGCGCAACCAGATTGGGAGTGGGAAACTGCTGCAAATGATTCGCCTGCAGAGTTGATGGGTCAATGGCTTGAGGCTGTTGACTTGTCCCGCTCAATTACTAAAGAAGCACTTGCGAGTGGCGGACTTGAGCAGTTGGCAAAGCGCAAGTGGCCAAATGGTGTGTCGCCCAGCTTGCGCTGGATCATTGTGCACATGATCGAAGAGTATGCACGACACAACGGTCATGCCGATTTGTTGCGCGAGTTTGTCGATGGAGAGACCGGTGAGTAGCAGTGTGCCAACCGCATTTACGCCAGCGGGTGGTTATGGCGACACCTCAAAGGGCCGTTACGAGCGAGAACTTCCTGCGCCGATACTTGGCAATGATGAAGCGTTGGCTGATGGTGTGCCAGATTTGCGCGGCACATGGAAGGTCGCAGAACTCTTGGTCAACGGTGTGGCTGCTCCTGCCGATCACCAATTGTGGGCTCACTTTGAACGGATCGAACAATCGGGAAACCGTGTGATCGTTGTTGGCGGAGGAGTGATCCATGACTTTGCATCGTGCGATGGCACTCTTGAAAATGGTTTACACGATGTGATGGCGATTGATTTCTCGACTCCGTTGCAAGTTGTAGCAACATTTGATGATGGCGTGCTGGTCATGCGTCCGCACGGAATGCCGGTTGAGGTCAAGCGCTGGCGTGACGGTGAACAACTGGTGTGGGAATACTCAATTGCGTTTACTGCGCGGCTAAATCGTATTGCTTAATCGTGCAATGATCCGTCTGGCATTGTTGCGCCAGTAAGTTCGACACCGGTCATGTTTGCGCCTGTCATCACTGCGTTGGTCAAGTTGGCACCGGTGAGATCGGCATGTGAGAGATCGGCATGATCGAGCACTGCGCCAGTCAAATTACAAAAAATCATGTGCGTGTGACGCAAATATGAATTGTGCAAGTTGGCACCGGTGAGGTCGGCTTCTGAAAGATCGGCCTCCGACAAATCGGCGTGGTCAAGAATGGCGCTCGTGAGATTTGAGTTAGAGAGATCGGCTTCAAACAGATTTGCAAGTGTGAGGTTGGCACTCGTGAGGTTTGCACCAGAGAGTTCGGCACCTTTGAGATATGCATGTTTCAAATTGGCTTTTTGTAGATCGGCACCGCTTTCGATCTTGTAGCCATTGACGTTCATGTAGGGACTGTAGTACCGATTGGTCCCGTGGTCATTGGCCTCAGCAGGGGTCGTGCAAACACAGCGCAACCGACCATGACTACGGCGAAAATAATGAATGGGCCGCGCAGCCCCATGTAGCGGGCCGCGATGCCGCCGAATGCTGCGCCGAAAGGAACGACACCCCATGACACCGTGCGAAATGCTGCATTCATGCGACCAAGCATGCGTGCAGGTGTGAGTTGCTGACGCAATGTGGTGTTGACGATCATCCAAAGACCGTTTCCAAGACCGAGCAGGATGTAACTGGCGACGGCCACATATCGACTAGACGTGAAGGCAATGCCGACAGACGAGATGGCCCAAACCCAAAGTGCGACTTTGATTGTTCCTGACGATTCAAAGCGTTCGGATAATGGACCGACAAGAAATCGACTTGCGACCGTACCTAATGCAGCACCAACTGAGAGTGCAGTAAACGTCAGTTCGCCACTCTTTAGAAGATCGGATGTATACAAAACCAGCAGTGCAGCGGCCGCGAAGTAAAAGAAATTGAGGATGGTGAGAATGGCCGTGAGCCTGCGCAGTACAGGGTTGTCGCGTAGGAATTTGAGTCCGTCGAGCATGTCGTCTCGCAGCTTTGTGGTCGGGGCTTCAACTCCGTGCACGTCAGGTATTGCCTTAATGAGTGCAGCCGAACCGGCAAAAGTGATGGCATTAGCAGCGAATGGTAGAGCCGATGCGGTGTTGAAAAAAATGACACCAAGCGATGGGCCCACAAATTGAGCGCTCGTTACTTGGGCACTTGTAAATCTCGCATTGGCAATCATTAATTGGTCTGGCGTAATGAGGTCGGGCAATATTCCCTGGGCGCAGTTGGTGTGCAGTGTCTCACAGATGCCGAGTGCAAACGCACACGCATATAACACCCAAATATTGGTGTGATCAGTGACGATGGTGGCCGTGAGCGTGGCAACGATGACACAACGCGCAACGTCGGAACCGATCATGAGTCGGCGGCGATCCATCCGATCTGAAATAGCGCCGGTAAATAGTGAGAACAATAACCACGGAAGTTTGGTGGCAATGGTGATGCCCGAAATGAGGACTGGGTCTCTGGTCAGTAGAGCGGCGAGTAGAGGAAACGCAGTAAGAAACATGCCATCGCCGGTGCAGGATGACCACAC
>JBJOEQ010000104.1:0-3323 GCA_046049195.1 Actinomycetota bacterium
CAGATTCTGCGAATTGTTCAAAGAATGCTGGAGCGTCGTTTCGTCCCGCCCAAGTTGCGAGTTGTTCACTCGACGCGAGAACCTGTCGGCGTTGTGCTTTTACACCGCGATCAAGACCAAGTTTCCACGACTCACGCATACCTGCAAACGCTTGCGGAACTTTCGACATGCGCTCTGCAATCACTGACCATTGTTCTGCAGTGTCCGTTGGCATGAGATCAAAAATTGATCGAGCGGCATCAACATCGCCAGCAAGTACTCGAATGGAAACTAAATGCTCATTGGCATCGTATTCGGCACCAGAAATTTCTAGAGACTCACGCAATACACCTGCGGCCAAGCGGTCGGAACTTGCGCTTGAATCAAGTGCATTCAGCTGTGCAAGAGTTTGGCGATCGTTTGCTGCGCGCGCATCGTGACCTGCTGGGCTGAAGTCGGTCATCTCGTGATCGTGACCTGCAATACCCATGTAGGTGGCGGCTGCTGGATCTAGTTCGGCAACCTTGTTGATGTAGTTGTCAGAGAGTGAATACACAGGCGAAGTCATGGCAATACATTACGCCTTTGGAGGCGCTTTATGTGAGGTGACTAGCTAGTGCGGTCTGGCCCGTGATCGTCAATCTTGCCAATAACAATGGTTTTGTTGACATTGTCGACGTACATGTAAACGCGAATAAGTGAACGGTTTTTACCGCGACGCAAGTGAGCACCAAGTAACACCGGCTTGCCTTCGTATGTGACGGTGTAATACGCCGCGTGTTTTTGTGCTGTGTCGCGTGCGATGTTAGGCACATAGTCAAGGTTGTATTCGTCGCGCATGTATGACCCAAGGCCCGCACTTGATGAGAACTTATTTGTTCGCCAGGCTTGCACTACGAGATCAAGTTTTTTGAGATCGCTTAAAAGGCGAACTGGGTCTGGGCCTTGCAGCAGATCTGCGGTCTCGTACGCAGATTTTAAAAAGACAAGATTGCGGCATTCTGTAGATGCTTTATGCGTGGCATCCAGCACGGTTCGGGGGATTGCGCCTGGTGCTTTGCGGTCAAGTTCTGCCTCGAGGTCGAGCTTTTGCAAAATGATTGCGTCAATGTTTTCGCGCAAGCGGGCATTATCTGCTGCTAGTTCATCAACTTGTGTTTCCCGCTCTTCTAAGTCTCCAATGAGCGCGTCATTTTGCTCATCAGACTCGGCAAGCAGTTCATCAAGTTGGTCAATGTGGAACTGCTTTTCATTGATCTGCGTGTACAGCAAATCAATCGTCTTTTTGAGCGATGCAACATCTACACCAACATTGGTTTCTGGAGTGACATGGTTTTGTATCTGCCGGCTCATAGATGCACGCGGCGGTGCCTGAATTGGCAACTCGGGCTGCAAGGTTGCTGCGTCGATAATCATCGCCGCGATGTGCTCGCGTTTAGGTTGAGACGTCGCAATTACAGTCGGCTTGACGGGTTGTGGCCACATGATGGTGATGTATTGCTCACTTAGTGTCTGAGCACCGCAATAGGCATTAAAAGCATTGAGTGCGTCAGTTGTGGTGACGTGTGCGACATGCGCTATTCCCAACAAATCATGCGCAAGTTGAGCCGTGAGTGAAGACTCCACATTTTTTCCTGCTGTGTACTCAATAATGATCGGCAGTCTTCGCGAAAGCGCGTCCAAAGAGTCTGCGCCAAGCGCTTGACCGTCGTCAGTCGTAGAAATAATTCGAACAACTGGCGCAATGCGACGTTCAGCGTCATACAGCTCGACTATCTGAGTAATTTCACTACACAGTTGGAGCAATGCTTTTGGTGGAACTTCGGCTTGTCGGCGCGGGACGATGGAATCTTTTCCAGCCAGATGTTTCATGCGTACATCAAAAACCAGCTGGCCTCGATGTGGTGCAATGGTGATGGTGGTTGTGCGTGCCGACCCTGTTGCCTTAAACGTCTCGGAAATTTCTGCTCGGAAAACCTCATCGTCGGGCGACTGCCTCACACGGATGCGCATATTGGCTGGCATTCGGTCGGTGGAAAACTGCCGATTGAGCCAATCTTGAACTTTGTCATTGCACGAACGACGAATCTCGTCAGACCATTTTTTGGCCTGAAGGCTCACGGCGTAGGTGGTGGTCATGGCCCCTTTTACGCTAACGAGACCGCCTAGGGTTGCGAAGTGGATTTTCGCACCATTTTCAGCCTGTGGTGTATCTCTCTTTCCTTTACCTTCACGATTCCGCAGGCTTACCGAGTGGTAAAGAGAAATACCGTTGAAGGCATTTCTGTACCTTCGCAACTACAAAACGTCAGCGGATCAATTCTGTGGGTCGTCTACGGAATAGCGTCATCCACTCATCTTGTTGTACTGGCAAACTTGATGGCCATTTGTGGGTTCGGAACCGTTGTATTCATGCAGGTGCGACTCAAAGCAGTGTCAGCAGTCCGCGCGCTTACTGTTGAGATCTCTGTGGTGGTCGCAGCGCTCATCGCGCTCGCAATTTCACGGGACTTATTGGGCGCAATTGCCGTTGCAGTAGGTGCAACCGGAATTGTCCCTCAGGTAATTCGCGCCGCGAAAACAAGTCATCTCGTTGGAATCTCGGTGGTGACGTTCATCATGGTGGCCACGATGTCGGCATCTTGGGGAATCTACGGATTAATGATTGACGACTTGTATGTAGCTCTGCCCAATGTTGTCATCGTGCCGAGCGCACTGTTTATTTCCATTCGCGCAATTCAGTCACACAAGCGTTATGGAAGTTCAACGACTGCTGAAGCAACTCCAGCACGTTGATGTGTTGCAGTCAGCGTGACTCGTTGACCTTTTTCTCCACGAACTAACCAACTGTGCAGTACGCGATCAGGTGTTCCATCCGATTTTGCGTCGCCGCTCACTCGAAACTTCACACGCCCATCAAGTTGACCAAGCTTTACTCGTGGCGCACCTTCTACAAGAGTTGCGCCAGAAATTTCTGCGGTGAGAGGAAGCACGATTTTGTTCTTGTGTGCCCACTCACTAATTTCAGTACCCAGCCAACCGGTGTTGGCAATACCAATTTCAACTTTGTATACACCGTTGCCAAGAGACTCAGCTTCGGCACGTTTGATTTCAAGTCGTGGCGAAGCAAGTGCTTGGTAAATTGCAAAGTGCACGTGTGGTGCAACTTCGTCGCGCAATTTTGAAGCGGGAGCATTTGACCAGGTTTTGATGGGATCGCAACCACCAATTTCAATTTCACCCAGCTGTGGGTGATTGAACTTCCTCCATGTTGCATATGCACCCGGTGCATGCGTGTCAGTCCATTTGCAGACCGCAAGTTCTTGCTCTGGGGTTGGACCGAC
>JBJOEQ010000105.1:0-9110 GCA_046049195.1 Actinomycetota bacterium
ATGTATGGAATGGGTAGAGACAACCGCTGACACACTTGAAGCAGCAAAAAATTTGGCACTCGATCAGTTGGGTGTTTCAGAAGAAGACGCCGAGTTCGATGTTCTTGAAGAACCAAAGCCGGGTTTGTTTGGACGTACACGCGGAGAGGCTCGCGTTCGCGCCCGAGTTCGTCCAACTGCACCAAGGTCAAAACCAGAACGCCGCGACCGTGGTCCAAAACGCACAACTAGCAAAGAAGGCGATGCACCAAAAGGTCGTCGTGGGCCAAAATCGGTTGCTGGGTCAGACCGACCACGCCGCGAGCCACGAAAAACGTCGGACGCCGAGCGCGCTCCACGTCCAGAAGGCCCTCCAGTAGATCCAGCCACTGTGAGTGCTGCTGCGACCACATTTCTTGAAGGAATGTTGACGGCTGCTGGTCTTGTTGGTCAAGTGACCTCCACGCTCAACGGTGAAGATATCGATATCAACGTCATTGGTGACGATGTTTCAGTATTTGTTGGTCAGCGCGGTGCCACATTGATGGCAGTGCAAGACCTCACACGAGTTGTCAGCCAGCGCCGCCTTGGCGACCACGACACCCATATGCGAGTTGATATTGGTAGCTACCGCGAGCGTCGCCGTGAGGCCTTGAGCCGTTTTGCCCTCAAAGTGGCCGACGATGTTCTTGCTACCGGTCAACCACGTGTGCTCGAGCCGATGAACTCTGCCGACCGCAAGATTGTGCACGACGCTCTTGTTAACTCAACAGGAGTGAGCACACATTCGCAAGGCCAAGACCCGCATCGCCGAGTAGTGGTTGCGTTGGCCGAAACAGTCGAAACAGCTGAATAGCCCAGTAGGCACCGGGCTTATACAATAAAGCCCGTATCATGAGGCCCGCAGATCACCCAGGTCTTCGCCGTATCTTCGGTGAGGCCCAAAAAATAGGATCTCTAGGGTCTGCCCCCCTGTCCGAGATTATTGAACACGCAGCATCCTTTGCTGATGCGCTGCCCAGTGGAGTCACATCCTGTGTTGATTTGGGTAGTGGAGCAGGAGTACCTGGCTTGGTGATTGCCGTTGTTCGCCCCGAAATCCAGATGACCCTGATCGATCGGCGAGCAAAGCGCACCGACACACTTCTCCGTTCAGTCCAATCCTTGGGGATTCAGGATCAGGTTGAAGTTGTATGTGGCGATGTTGAGGTATTGCGAAGCCAAGATCGCTACGCCCATGCTTTTGATGCTGCCTGCGCCCGAGGCTTTGGCCCCCCACTGCAAACCCTGCGATGGGCCGTCGGTCTGGTGAGGTTGGGCGGGTATGTCGTTGTCAGCGAACCTCCACCTGGTAGTCCAGATCGTTGGGCCGATGTGGACATGGGAAGCCTCGGAGTGTCCACCCCAACAAGGCTTGGCCCGGTCGCATTGTTCCACGTGGAACATATCTAGACCCCAAATTCGCAATCTCAGCCTGAAATGTTCCACGTGGAACATTCTCGACCCAGTCAGATACTGATAAAGACCGTATCCCCAGTTGATTGGCTCCTCCTCGGTAGAATTGGGGTGATATGAACTCGGCAAAACCTGCACCTACTCTGCCGCATCCCGTTCCACGGGTGATTGCGATGGCTAACCAAAAGGGTGGGGTAGGCAAGACCACAACCACCATCAATATGGGTGCGTGTCTAGCCGAACAGGGATATCGAGTGCTGATTGTAGATCTTGATCCGCAGGGCAATGCCTCGACTGGCTTGGGTTTGAATACCCGTGAGATGGAAACCAGTGTGTATGACGTGTTGTTGCATGACACCCCGATGGAGGACTGTCTTGTGCCCACGGCGGTTCGCAACCTTTTTGTCGCACCTTCCAACCTTGATCTAGCCGGTGCCGAAATTGAGCTAGTACCTGCCATGGGTCGCGAAACCCGACTTAAAAAAGCAATTGAGTCTGTGTTGGATCAATTTGATTACGTACTGATCGACTGTCCGCCATCGCTTGGTCTCTTAACTGTCAACGGCCTTACTGCTGCACGCGAAGTAATCGTGCCGATTCAGTGTCAGTACTACGCACTTGAGGGTTTGGGACAGCTATTACGCAACGTCGACTTGGTGAGCCAAAACCTCAACCCCGACTTGGCGGTGAGCACCATTATCTGCACCATGTTTGATACCAGAACCAAATTATCTGCCGATGTTGTCGGAGAGGTGCGTGAACACTTTGGTGACAAAGTTTGTCAAACAGTTATTCCACACACTGTTCGACTAGCTGAAGCTCCATCACATGGCAAACCAATCACCACATTTGATTCAAACTCGGCGGGCGCAAAGGCCTACCGGGCTGTTGCATTGGAGGTGAGTGGTGGCGCGCCGCAGCGGATTGGGTAGAGGATTAGACGCGCTTATTCCCACCAATCGAAATACTGGTAGTGCCATAAATGGTACTGGTACTAGTAACGATACAAATACAGAATCAGCAACAGGGCTGAAAGATATCCCAGTAAATGCGATAGACCCAAACCCAAACCAACCCCGAGTGCATTTCGATGAAGCCTCACTTGCCGAATTGACCGCATCAATTTTGGCAATTGGCGTACTGCAACCGATTTTGGTGCGCCCAGAAGGAAGCAATCGATATCAGTTGATTGCAGGTGAGCGCCGCTGGCGCGCCGCATCACGTGCGGGATTGCAAATGATTCCCGCAATCGTGCGCGTTACTGACGACGTTTCATCAGTAGAGCAAGCACTTGTTGAAAACTTGCATCGACAAGATCTCACTCCACTTGAAGAAGCCGCCGCGTATCAGCAACTACTCGAAGACTTCAACATGACACACGAGCAGGTGGCGAGCAAAGTTGGCAAGAGCCGCTCTGCAATTACCAATGCATTACGGCTACTCGGACTCCCACCATCAATTCAGTCGTTGTTGGCCGATGGACGACTGTCGGCAGGTCATGCAAAAGCCTTACTAGGAACCCCTGACCGTTTGTTGCAAGAGCAACTAGCGAAACGCGCAGTCGAAATGGGCTGGACGGTTCGAGGCGTCGAAGAAGCAGTTCGAGACAGCCAACCGGATTCAACCAATACAGGTGGGGGAGCAGGCACGGGAAATACAGGCAAGACTTCTGGAAAGTCAAATACATCGACCGGGACTAAGTCGACTGGCACCAAGACAACCGCTTTGCGACCTCCAGGCCTACTCGAACTCGAAGGGCTGCTCGCCGAGCACTTGCAAACGTCGGTTGGCGTCACCATGAGCGGCAAACACGGCAAGGTCACTATTGATTTCGCCGACCTTGAAGACCTCGAGCGTATTTATCGACTGATGACCGAAGGGCCTCAATCAGAGGACTAATCGGGTCGCGCAAAACCCTGTCTCTCTTGTGGAGCGTGAGCGTAAACAACAAGTTCATAGTCCTCACAGACTGTGCACAAACCTGTGGATAACCCCTCAAACGGTTGCTCAGATGGGCTTTTGGGTGGCAAACCAGGCCTCGACCGCTGCACATACGGCGCTGGTAATGACATCAAACTCAGTTTGAAGACCCTGCCCGAAAACGCACAAGACGGCAGGCATTCGGGTCGCTCGCAGGATGGGGAGACGCATGCCTTTGACCACAACTTGCCCTAGACCAATCTTGCTGAGTTGTGCCGCGATGGACTCAGCAAGTCGATGACCTCCTGGCGAGCTGAAACCCTCGGTTTCATAAAAAACAATCTCATGGTGTTGTGCCGATGCTGCTGCAATACCGACATAGACATCTGCGTGAAAATTATTTGTCGACGTTGCGTGCAAAGTTGAATCCGATTCTTCAACCGTCATGACGTCGTTGTATTGCTCACGTAATTTTCGAGTCAGACCCCTCGAGACACGTTGTAGGTCACCAAAGCAACCCACCACTATCTTGAGTGAATCACCAGTCCGAGCCGCGTGATCAAGTTTTTCAGATTCTCGCACCGAAACTATTCCTGGACCAGATCCAGTTTGGCTACTCATGCGTGACAAGGCCTGAAGTGTTTTGGCACCACAGATGCCATCGGCAACTAGTCCGTAGTTTTGTTGAAAGTCGGTGAGGCAATGAATTGATTTGGGGCCGAGCACTCCGTCTATGTGTCCACAATCGAAACCAAGTTTTGCAAGATTTGTTTGTAGTGCAATGACATCATCACCGCGTTGATGAGGAGATGTGAGATATAACAAACGCGCACCACTCAGCCATGAAGCCTCAATCAATGCATCCCATGCATTGCGGTCACAAATACCATCTTGAGGTAAACCTCGATTGGTTTGAAATTCACGCAGTGCCGTATGGGTAAATTCACAGAAATAACTGCGCTCCACAAGCGAATCATCAAGTATTCCAAGCGCCGTGAGGCGCTGCTGCATCGCACCTACTGCGTTATTGCGCTGATGGATTGTTAGTGGGAAGTTGGGAGAAATTCTGCAAGCTCCTGTAGCAGTTGACCCTTACCTTTTGCTCCAACCAAACGTTTTTGCACTTCACCGTTATTAAAAATCAACAGTGTTGGAATACTCATCACACTGAAACGTTGTGCAATATCTCCATGAGCATCAACATCAAGTTTTGCAATGGTCACTTTTCCAGCGAGTTCGGTTGAGAGTTCTTTGAGTACTGGCGCAATTGCTTTGCATGGCCCACACCATTCTGCCCAAAAGTCAACAAGTATCGGTGTGGTCGAGCTTTTTACGGTTTCGTCAAAGCTGTTGCTTGTGAGAGTGATAATTCCGTCTGCCATGGTGGTCCAGTCTGTAAATTGCGTCGTGCAATATATTATCCACGCCAACATTCAACTCTGGACTATGAGTGCTGTGCCTCTAGCCACCGCTCACAATCAATTGCAGCCATACAACCAGAACCGGCAGCAGTAATGGCTTGTCGGTAGATGTGGTCTTGCACGTCTCCACACGCAAATACTCCGTCAATGTTGGTGTAGGTCGAGCCAGATTTCGTCGTCAAATATCCGGTGTCTTCCATCTGCAGGATGCCCTTAAATAAATCGGTGTTTGGTCGATGACCAATCGCCACAAATATGCCAGTGACATTCATTGTTGATTGCTCACCTGTGACGGTGTCGGTCATTTCGATCCCGCTCACTTTGTCCTCACCGAGAACGCGAGTTACTTGCTTGTTCCAGATAAATGAAATTTTCTCATTGTTAAAGGCACGGTCTTGCATAATTTTTGAGGCGCGCAAAGTCTCGCGGCGGTGAACAATGGTGACCTTGGATGCAAACTTGGTGAGGAACTGCGCTTCTTCAAGTGCCGAGTCACCTCCACCAACAACAACAATTTCTTGACCACGAAAGAAAAACCCATCACATGTTGCACATGTTGACAGGCCGTGACCAATCAATCGCTTTTCTTCTTCAAGTCCAAGCATCAGCGACTGCGCGCCAGTGCTGACAATGACTGCGTCGGCGGTGTATTCGGTGTCGCGAACCCAGGCCCGAAACGGCCGTGAGGAAAAATCAACTTTGGTCACTTTTTCGGTGATGAACTCGGTTCCAAACCGAATTGCCTGATCACGACAACGCATCATTAACTCTGGTCCCATAATTCCTTCTGGAAAACCAGGGAAGTTTTCGACATCGGTCGTCAACATCAATTGGCCGCCTGGCTGATCAGAGGTAGAAGAAGGCTCTCCCTCAATGACAAGTGGTTGCAGGTTGCCGCGAGCGGTATAAATGGCGGCAGTGAGTCCGGCAGGTCCAGATCCAATAATCAATACTTTGCTATGTAGTGGTGTGCTCATGGGGGTTTCTTTTCTGTTGTACGGAATTTAGTCTTGCGGATGACGGCGGCGCATCAACAACATACCTGCGACACAAAATACTGCGCCGATAATAAAATAAGTTGCCCACACTGCGGTATCGCGCGACCACCAGATGTCGAGCAGTGAATGTAAACCGCGAATGCCACCAATTACAAGAACGATCAGCACAAAAATGACACCTACAATCGCCATGCTTCCAAAAATAAGACCCCGAACAATTGCTACTGCTGGGCGCGTGGTCCGGTCGCGAACAAAGGCGACAATTCGGTCAATCGCGTCAACCGTGCGGGATGCCCACTGCGGATCGGTAAACGGATTAGAAGGCATACCTGCAGGCTAACTTGCCTGAAACGTGACTCCCGAGAGCAACCCTTGATACGGGTTGGACCCACTACACATTCCACTTTTTCCAATTTCACGCAGAGCAAGTAACACATATTGCGCTGGCTGAGCAATGATGAAGTTGGCGCCGCGACGTTTGGTGTTATTGCCGGTGGTGATGCGCGGCCCCCAGCCAGCAAGCTGGGGTGGAGCAGAATCAAGCGATGTGTATACATCTATTTTCCATGGCGCATTACCCATAAACACATTCAGAGTGCCAGTGGTGGGTGCAGAAAACTGAACGATCAAACCAACAAACTCTTTGCTCCCGAAATATTGATTTGCATAACAGGTGGTTGCCCAGTTGGTCTTTGGGTTGCTGTCGAGAAGCAAAGGAACGAGTGCTTCGTTCTCTTCGCCATCGTCACCGCTTGGGTCGTAACTCACAATCGAGACAATTGATGCTGGCTCGATAACAGCAGGAGCGACTACGTCCTCAACTGGAGCGACAATTAGTGGCGGTGTTGTTGATTTGCCGGTAAACCACAATGCGCCTCCACCAAGCAGGCCAGCAACAAGTAGTCCAGCAATGATTTGGCGCAGGCTGTTTTTTTCTGTTTTTGCAGTTTTTGCAAATCGTGCAGTGTCTTCATGCGTGTTGTCGTAAGTGTTCTTGATCTCGCGTTGTCCGTGCTCGGAAGCATCCAAGAGTGGCTGACCAACGACGGCAAGTTTCTTGGGTCGCGGTTTTGCCGGAGTGGTTGTAACAGATCGCGAAGTTGATCTTTCCAACATTTCTCCACCCACGACCATTAACCCAGAGGGTGGTGTGATTTCGGTGGTGCGATCTAGTTCACCACTACGCGCAGCACGCAAAGCAACAATTGTTTCGGCAGCAGTTGCGTACCGATGATCTGGATTGCGGGCGAGAAGCTTATGAATAACTTTGACCAGGTTTGGTGAAAGCGACGGACGCAAGCGAGCAAGGTCGGTTGGCTCACGCTGCAACCTGGCAAGAGCCGTGTCTGCGTCGGTTTCACCAACAAATGGCACGCGACCGGCAAGGCACTCGTATAAAACAAGCCCAAGACCGTAGAGATCAGCTCGGCCGTCGAGTGGTTTGCCGCGCACTTGTTCGGGCGAAAGATATTTTGCCGTACCCATCATGATGTTGTCGTTGGTGAGATCATCACCACTTGAAACGAGTGCTTTTGCAATTCCAAAATCTGCGAGTAAACACCGAGCATCTTTTGTCAGCAAAATATTTCCTGGCTTGACATCGCGATGCACAAAATTTTGTCTGTGTGCTTCCTCAAGTGCTGCTGCCACCGATAATCCAATATGAATAGTGAGTTGCGGCTTCAGTTTCTTTTGCTTATCAAGCACGTCGCGCAAACTTTTGCCTTGCACATATTGCATAATGACGGCTTGACGACCGCCGTGTTCGATGCAGTCATATACCGCAACAATGTTGGGGTGAGTGATGCCGGCACATGCGACCGCCTCGCGTCGAAAACGCTCTGCCACATTGGCATCGTTTGCCAAATGGGGCTTAAGTAACTTGACGGCAACTTGGCGATGGAGAAAAGTGTCGCTTGCAAGCCACACCTCAGCCATGCCACCACGGGCAATGCGGTGCTCGAGTTGATATCGACCGCCAATAAGGCGTGAAAGTGGGCTGTCCTGACTCATCGCTGTGATGCGACAATACTTCCCGAACCCCTTATGAAGCGGGGATATCTCGGGATTACCCGCTGAGTGAGCTACTTACTTTGTGTGAAAAGTTACACCGATGGCGCGCGGCCCCGTGTGCGAACCGATGATCGCACCAATGTCGCTGATCATGATCTCGCCTGGATAAAACTCGTGCAGTGCGGCAACAAACTCTTGCGTGTCGTCACCTTCAGCCTGCAGAACTGAAAGATTCTCAATTGCTCCAGCCTCTTTAACTTTTTCGATGAGTGCGACAATCGCTTTGCTACGCGTGCGTTGCTTGCCACCTTCTTGAATCAAGCCGTCTTTGATTTGCAAAATTGGCTTAATCGCCAGTGCCGATGCAAATAATGCCTTGGCACCGCTGATGCGACCACCTTTTTTAAGGTTTTCGAGCGTGTCGAGCGCGGCCCACACCTGGGTTCGGGCGGCAAGATCATTGGCGTATGCAGCAACTTCGTCCAAACTTGCGCCACCTGCAGCCTTTTTGGCACAAGCAACGACGACAATACCTTGACCCATCGAAGCCGAACGGCTGTCCACTACTCGCACTGGAATATCACCAGCAACTGCGCGAGCTGCCAACTCGGCGCTTTGCATAGTGGCCGAGAGTTGAGATGAAAGCGAGATGACGACGATGCCAGTTGCACCAGCAGAGAAAAGTCGACGGAATTCGGCTTCAAACTGTCCTGGAGACGGTGCTGCGGTCTCTGGCAAGACGGCAGACGAACCACATCGCTCCCAAAATTGCGCGACAGTCAACTGTTGGCGGTCAATGAACTCTTCATCACCGAAGCGAAACGACAATGGAACGATGGAAATATTGTTGGCATCCGCCAAAGACTGAGGAATGTCTGAAGCACTGTCTGTAACGATACGTATGGTCATATTTTTTAGCCTACAGCAGACTTTTTAAACTATTGATGGATGTTTTTTTGCAGCCGACTTACGGCGATTGGCGCGCCAATGACTTATCCACCATGCAATCAACACAAGCGCGGCAGCACCACTGACCACGAGGCCGAGACCAGCAATGGCAGCGACTCTTGCAGTGAGTTGAACCCGTTGACCGGCCTGCACTAATCCGTCTGGCGTATACAGCACAATTTCAATAGGAAAGCGCCCGCTTGCGCGAGCAACAACTGGAATCACCAAGTCGATTGCGCCATTTGCGGGCACTGTCACGATGCGATCTTCATTTGGAAACTGCAACTTGGCACTCGAGATCTCAACCGAAACAGTGAGGTCGACTGCAGCATCATTGCGAAGTTGCAAGCGCAAATCACTTTCGCGTCCGCCGAGC
>JBJOEQ010000106.1:0-2567 GCA_046049195.1 Actinomycetota bacterium
CCGGTTCAAAGATTACATTGCGATGCCGAAATTTAATTTGTATCAGTCACTGCACACGACAGTGATCGGACCAAGTGGCAAACCGATTGAAGTGCAGATTCGTTCTCGGGATATGCACCAACGTGCAGAGTGGGGAGTTGCCTCGCACTGGTCGTATAAGGATGGAGTTCCATCAACGGATGTCGACTGGCTGAATCGCATCATCGACTGGCAGGACGAAGTTTCCGATCCGCGACAGTTTTTGGAGAGTCTGAAGAGCGATCTTGATCAAGACGAGATCTTTGCCTTCACGCCTAAAGGTCGCGTGATTGCTCTGCCAGTGCAGGCAACACCGGTTGACTTCGCCTACGCAGTGCACACCGAGATTGGTCATTCGTGCATGGGCGCACGAGTCAATGGCCGACTTGTACCGCTCGATACTGTGCTGAATTCTGGTGACACGGTAGAAATTTTGAAATCAACTGCTGAGAGCGCAGAGCCGTCCGAAGAGTGGATGAACTTTGTTGCGTCGCCAAAGGCAAAGAGCAAGATCAAGCAGTGGGTGTCGAGAGAGCGCATTGATGATCTGGTCGAGAACGGCCATGACGATTTGGTGGAGGCTCTGCGCCGCCAGGGTGTTCCTGTGCAAAAGGTGCTGGACTCGGAAATATTTACTCAAGAGATCGAGTCAATGAATTACTCCGATGCTCCCGCTCTATTTTTGGCGATTAGTGAAGGTCATGTGCAGGCAGATGCAATTGCTCTGCGAATGGCTAAGGCGATCCGCAGCGGACCAGATGGGGAGCGGTTGTCGGTGGGTACTCGCAACTTTGTACAAAACGAAAGCAGCGACAGAGAGGCTGGGGTGCATGTTGAGGGAATGGATGACGTAGTGGTGCGCTTAAGTAAGTGCTGCACGCCTGTGCCCGGCGACGAGATTTTGGGCTTTATTGGTCAGGGTCAAAACCGCAGCAAGGGTGTCAATGTTCATCGCGCCGACTGTTTGAGCGCTATCTCGCTTGTTTCGCAAAACCTAGAACGAGTAGTTGATGCAGAGTGGACGGGTATCTTGCAAGGCGCAACATTCGTTGCCGCAGTAGAGGTTGTGGCACTCGATCGTTCTCGTTTGTTGCGCGACGTTGCCAACGCATTGTCTGATGAGCATGTCAACATTGTTTCTTGCACCACTCACACCGGAGCAGACCGTGTGGCAAAGATGCGATTCGAGTTTGAGTTCGCCGACCCTGGTCATTTGCAATCGGTCTTGCACACCATCAAACGCATTGATTCTGTATATGACGCTTATCGTGTGATGTCAACCGAGCATCCAGCGTCTAACCTCATCGTGTGACGGTTTTTTCAACTAGCCCAGGAACACGGGACATTTTGGCTCCCGACGCCGCCCGCTGGCGCCAATTTCAAGAGGTATTTGCCTCGGTTGTACAGGATGCTGGCTATCAGTTGATTATTCCGCCGATGTTCGAAGATCTCGGAGTATTTCTACGCCTCGGTGAAGCAACTGAAGTAGTGACCAAAGAGATGTATGACTTTGAGGACAAGGGTGGTCGTCGGGTTGCCTTGCGCCCAGAGCAGACTGCAAGCGTGTGTCGGGCTTTTGTGGAGCACCGACCAACTACTCCTTGGAAGGTGTGGTATTCGGGCCCTAATTTTCGTTACGAAAAACCTCAGCAGGGTAGATATCGCCAATTTGATCAGGTCGGTATCGAGGTCTTGGGTGTGGACGATCCGCTCTTAGATGCAGAAGTGATTGCACTTGCTGCAACGTTCTACACGAGACTTGGTTTGAAGGATGTGCAGTTGGCGATTAATTCACTTGGCGATGATGGTGATCGCGAAAAGTACTCGACAGCACTTCATGAGTATTTTTCTGCCAACCTTGCACAACTTTCTGACGAATCACAAATCACATTGACGAAGAACCCATTGCGTGTTCTCGACTCAAAACGACGTGAAGATCAGGCGCTGATCAATGCTGCACCAAAGATTCGCGATTTTTTAAGTGCCGATGCGGCGAACCATTTTGATTCGGTGTTGCGTGCACTTGATGCGCTCGGTGTGAAGTACGCAATTGACGATCGATTGGTGCGTGGTCTTGATTACTATCGCCGAACGACATTTGAATTTGTTTCGACGGCACTCAAGGCGGCACACACTGCTATCGGTGGAGGTGGCCGCTATGACGGTTTGGTCGAGCAATTGGGCGGCCCGGCTACGCCTGGTATCGGCTTTGCTCTCGGGCTTGACCGCACACTGCTGGCCTGTGATGCCGAAAATGTTTTTCCCGCACCCAATACCAACGTGTCTGTGTTTGTTGTTGATACCACTGGTGGATTGCATGCAGCAGCGGTATGCAACCTGTTGCGAAACAATGCAATCAGCGCCGATCGCGCCTTTGATAATCGGAGCATGAAAGCCCAAATGAAGGCAGCCGACAGAAGTGGCGCCGCAATCGCGTTGATCATTGGCACCGATGAAGTAGCCGCAGGGCATATCATCGTGCGTCCGATGAATTCTGGTCAACAATACGCAATCGCACAAGATCAGCTCGTTGCAGCAATACGCAGCGA
>JBJOEQ010000107.1:0-18928 GCA_046049195.1 Actinomycetota bacterium
GAGCGATCGGTTGCTGTGCAAGATGCGCCAGAAGTTCCATTTGACTACACGGCGTGGTGGTACACCGCGTTTCCAATCAACATCACCAACGAAAATCCGTTGCCCGTATTTGTGCGTGGAGACGATGTTGCTTTTGGTCTAATGCACACAGGCAAGCATTCAATCACGCTCAACGGCGTGATTGTGTGGCACGCCGACTTTGGGTTAAAAAATAATCCGTCGTCATTGTTTTATGAATCGCGTAACTTGGCTCTTGTGGACACACTGGTGTTTGACAAACACACGTGGTGGAATCTGGCATATCGATTTGCTTCATTTGGGTTCCGCAACCTCTTTTCGATGCGCTACGCATCAACCGAGTACATGCTGCGCGGACTCAACGCATATTTGGCTGGACCGGCTGAGTGGATGAAGATTGATCACGCAGCATTGCACGACGAATTGCGTGTGTGCGCTGAAGAAAAGCCAGCGCCACTATCAGATGAGTTGGCAGCGATCAGGCCTCGCCAACCACGGCATAAGGCGTTGCGCGCGTTTGGGTTTTTATTCGCAATCGTGCTGGTGGGTGGCTACATCATTCCCAAGCCGTTACGCCTAAAGAAGTACGGCGTTGGCCCCATCGATGCTCGTGCAGTTGGCGTTGCCACACTGCGCAACCGAATCTTGTATCGTCACGACCGCATTGCTGATGGCTACACCGTAGAGCGCGACACGAAAAGATTTTTCAATCTGTTGCGCGAAGTTGTCAAGTCAATTTTTGCGATCGCTACGTCGTACAAGCGTCTGAAGCGTGAATATCGTGCTGCTTATCCGGCGATGGTCAGCAATGAGGCGTGGGAAGAGCGTTTTACTTCTGCATTGAAGCGCTCAGTAACGTCTGCCAAGTCAGGCGATTGATCTTGCCTGTTTGCTTAATACCGACACTCTTCTGAAAGCGCTTAACTAGGCGAGTAGTGCCTGCGCCATAGATACCGTCTGCGCGCACCTTGACTTTGAGCACGCGTGCTAGGGCAGTTTGGGCGGTAGCAACTGTTGCATGTTTGGTGCCCTGAGAAAGAATGATTGTTGCGGGGTCGATTCCCAACACTGCCAATACGGCTTCGTCGGCAATGCCGTCAATTGGTAGGGCAGCGTTGGTCTCGAGCGTGGTGACAAGAGCGATGGTGCCTTTGCCGAGTGCGCCGTCAACAGCGATGCGCTTTTTCTTTGGCAATTTGAAATATGCATTGAGGGCAGTTTGCAGAGCCTTGACGTTGTCTCCTCGGTCACCCTTGGCCATCGGCACACCAAGTGGCAATACGGTTGCAACTCCATTCGTAATGATGCTCTGCGAGCGAAGTGCGTCTAACTGATTGCGGATAAACAACGTAAATTCACTGCGGCCAGTGCTCGTCAGATGAAGATCATCGCTAAACCATCGGTTTTGAGATGGCGCAGATGAAGCCGTATTCCAGTCGAGCACCGAGACATTTGGATAACTTGCTGCAGCATTTGCAAGAACTGCGTTAGAGAGCGCATAGTTGCGTGAGGTTCGGCGAGTTGAAAGATTGATGAATACAATTCGCTGTACGCCGCGAGCACTGAGTGCGTTGACGACCTGATCGACATCTGATTGATAGGTGTTTGGATCATCGTTGTAGCCCAACTGAATGATTGCGACGCTCGGGTATTGCTCTGGTGTGAGTGCATTGATAATTGCTGGAGCATCAGGTGCGCCTGACGCAGCCGCGACACAACTTGGACCAACAAGGCAGCGATTGCTGAGCGCCTGATAATTCATTGTTGGGTAAGCAGGTGTGACAACGGAGGCAAATGTGCTGGCGATGCTTTCGCCTACAGAGTCACCGATAAACAACATTGCGCCAACCGGACCGGCATCAAATGCTGCTCCATAAATAGATGACGTCTCGTACCACGGAGCAGGTAGATCGAAGATGGACTTGAAGTCGTAGCCCTTGATGGTGACGGTGGACGCGGTGCCGTTAATGGCAACCGAAGTTGCATAACCATTCCAGTCTCCGCCGAGGCCGTCGTGTGTAGTGACGACAGAGGTGAGTGTGCCAATCTGCGGATATTTTGCTGTGAGTTGTGCTGCAGAAATGATGCGTGTCCAGACCAACAAATTATTGACAGGCTCGCTCGCAAGATCACCCGGGTCGACTTGGGCGGGGAATGTGCCACCTGCAGTGCGACCCCCGTTGCTCGAGGTGAACTCTGTGCGAGACGGTTTGCCGTTTGGTTGCACAATCACGACGCCCGCGGTTTCGGCTATGGCTTGATCGGTGAGCGGATGCTCAAGAGCAACGATTGCACCATTGACCGACTCGCGCAGTGCACTGCCGCCGTACACCTGACAGTCTTGCGAGTCGCACGTGCGAGCCAAGCCTGCGTATCTGTTTTCGGTTGCCGAATACGAGCGTGCAGCAACTGCTTGCGCGCGCAACGCATGCATACCGGCCCCACCTGCTGCATTGCCCCAATCGGCAGGTGACTCGCGCGGCACAACGCCACGCAAATAACTTTCAATGCTGGTGGCATTGATGGTGCGATTAGCGCCACTCGAGTTGTTGACAGCACGAATCTCTCCGCGGTAATAGCGGATCTTGTTTTTGCTACTGGTACGTGGTTCGCACAAGCCGATGACTGCAGTTGATGCTGCAGCAGGGTCTGCGCCAACGGTCGTGGTGAACGATGCAACCGTCGGTACATCGGCAATCAACGTGAAGCCTTCGGTTGCTGGGTCTGTAGATACTGCGCACTTGCGCTCCATCGAACCCCACACGCGATACACGCGTTGTGAAACTTCGATTGCTACCAGCGATGTCCAGAGTCGGCCCGGTGTCGGGTCTTGCACAAACACCGCATTGCTGGCGTCGGCGACTACCGACGTCGTTTTGTCGTTCATGGCCGAGAGGTATGTGGTCATCTCTTGACTGGGGTCGGCGAGCGAGCCGATGGTGTTTCCCGTCGGGCCACCGTAATAAAAGTTGAGAATCTGATCCCATGTCGAGCCAGTCGTAGCCCATCCGTAGGCACCGTATTGGCTCATGCCTCGCCCGTGTCCATTACCGCGACCATTGATCACAATTGCATTGGGTAACAAACCGTCATCGGCGCGCGCAGGAGCGATCGGCAGCGTCGTGGCAATCAGGCTGATGACAAAAATGCCAACTGCGCTCTTCATTTTCTTTTTCATTTTTGTTTTTGGGGGTACGCGCATGCTGAAGTATTCTCCTCGCCCGCTTGGTGTCTATTCTAACGAAAGTGATCGGCAGGAAAGAGCGATGCTTTAGGAAGATTCGCTTGTTGGCGTCAGTGTTTCGCGTTGCTGCACAACCACGCCTGTCAGCACCAATGCAATTCCGATCATGTCAACAAAAGTTGGAGTCTGATCCAGAAATAAAAATCCAAAGACCACGGCTGTCACTGGCAAGAGCGCGAGCAGCACGGAAAATCTGCGAACTGGAATCTTGCGCATGATCGATTGCTCGATTCCGTATCCGAGAGCATTGGAGAACAAGCCAACAAGCAGACATAAGCCCAAGATTGAGGGAGAACCCCATGCAGAGCCACTTTGCGGTGCACCAAACGGAGCAATTGCGACTGCGCCAATTGCGAGACCCACGCCAAGCCCCGAGACGCCTCTATTGAGTTGGGCAACGCGCGAACCAACAACGATGTATGCAGCCCAACACGCAGAGGCTAAAAAGATAAACAGCAGACCTAGCGGCTCGTTGTCAAGTTCGAATCCCGACAGAATCACAACGCCAAGTGTGGCGAGCCCGAGTGCGCCGGCATTACGGCGAGACTTTGTTTGCCATGCAGCCACACAGATTGGGCCAATGAATTCGATCGCTACGCCTTTCCCGAGGTCGAGACGATCGATCGCAAGATAAAACGTGAGATTCATAAACGCAACAGCAATACCAAAACTGGCTGCAGAAACCAATTCATCTTTCGTCCATTTGCCTTGTGCGCGAAGTCGGCGCGCAGAAAAGATAAGCAGGATTAATGCAGCGCTAATGACACGCAGCCACGCCACACTTGCTGGTGCAAGTCTGTCAAATAAGTTGAACGCGATGACCGCGCCAATGTATTGGGCGGTTGCCGAGCAGATAAAAAATAATTCGGGTGGCAACGCACTAATGCGCACCGATGCTGAGTCCGAACGAGGTGCTGGTTTGCTCACTCGAACAGTTCGGGATCTGACGCGCAAATTTCTTGAAACAACGGCTGAAACTGGAACCAGCCAGCATCGGCATATCCCGTCAGCTGCTGTGTGTACAGCGCGGATTCGTGGGGGATTAATTTTGGTGTGCCTGCTGCTTCGGCGAGCAACTGTGCTTGACAACTGCGGTCCATGGTGATGAACCAAAACGCAGCGGCTTCAACAGTGGTGCCGACAGTGAACAAGCCGTGGTTCTGGTGAATCGCAGCCTTGCCCGTAGGAAACTTGGAGATAATTTCTTCGGCTGCAGTGGCTTCAAAAACCACCGCGCCGCCTTGCTCGGAGATAACGGTGTGGTCTTCGTAAAAAATGCACGAGTCTTGCGTGATTGGATCGAGCTTGCGACCGAGCGACGACCAAGCCTTGCCATACGTGGAGTGCGCATGTGCAGCACCAATAACTTCTGGGCGAGCCTTATGAATTGCTGCGTGCAAAACGAAAGCAGCTTTGTTGACTGGTTGATAGCCGTACACAACATCGCCATCGTGATTCACCAAGATCAAATCACTTGTCTTCATATGACGGAAACTTTTGCCAAATGGGTTGACCCAAAAATGATCGGTGAATTCTGGGTCGCGTGCGGTGATGTGACCAGCAACGCCCTCGCCATAGCCGAGCCGACCAAACACCCGAAGTGATGCGGCTAAGCCAATCTTGCGAGCACGACGCTCGTCTTCAACATTGTCGTAGGTGGGGCGTCCAAGTGACGCAAGTGTCTGGGGAACAAGTTCACGACCGTCGATCTTTTTTGTGCTCTCGGTGATTGCCATAAGCCAAGGCTAGCCAACAGTGAGAACTGATGCATTTGCTCTGCTCAGTCTGTGTGCCTTGCAGCGAATCTCGTAGCCTGTAACCGTGACCGATTCTCAAACCCCTCGCCAGACTGACTCTGGAATCGTTATTGAACCTCTCTATGCTGCCGAGCCGATTGCTGGCTCGACTGCCCAGATCGGCAAACCGGGTGAGCCTCCCTACACCCGGGGCATCTACCCAACTATGCATCGTGACCGTTTGTGGACGATGCGCCAATATGCGGGCTTCGGCAGCGCAGCCGACACCAACCAAAGATTTAAGTTCTTGCTTGAGGCAGGTCAAACAGGACTGAGTTGCGCATTCGATTTACCGACGCAGATGGGTTACGACAGCGATCATCCACGATCGGCGGGCGAGGTGGGCAAGGTGGGCGTTGCCATTGATTCGCTCGATGATATGCGTATGTTGCTCGCGGACTTGCCGCTTGACAAAGTCACTACGTCGATGACCATCAACTCGACTGCATCAATTTTGTTGTTGATGTACGAACTTGTTGCCGAAGAGCGTGGCGTTCCAGCAACTGCAATTAGCGGAACAATTCAGAATGATCTTCTTAAGGAATACATCGCGCGTGGAACCTATATTTATCCGCCAGCACAGTCAATGCGCTTGATCACAAACATTTTTGAATATTGCGCAACCAACGTGCCCAAGTGGAACACCATTTCAATTTCTGGATATCACATTCGCGAAGCTGGCTCGACAGCAGTACAAGAGCTTGCGTTTACTCTGAGCAATGCAATTGCCTACGTGCAGGCAGCGGTTGACGCAGGACTCGACGTGGATGACATTGGCCCACGGCTCAGTTTCTTTTGGAATGGTCACAACAACTTCTTTGAAGAGGTCGCCAAGTTTCGTGCAAGTCGTCGCATGTGGCACGACATCATGACCAAGCGCTTTGGTGCCAAAAAAGAAGCAAGCAAGTTGATGCGCTTTCACACCCAGACAGGCGGCTCGACACTGACTGCTCAGCAACCGCTCAACAACGTTGTGCGTGTGGCGATACAGAGCATGGCAGCGGTGCTGGGTGGCACACAGAGTTTGCACACGAACGGATTTGATGAGGCCTTAAGTTTGCCCACAGAAGATGCGGCGCGAATTGCTTTGCGCACTCAGCAGATCATTGGGTTTGAGAGCGGTGTCACTGACACGCCAGACCCATTGGCTGGCTCGTACTTCGTTGAGTCGTTGACCAATGAAGTTGAGCGACTGGCATACGAGTACATCGCCCGCATCGATGAAATGGGTGGGGCGGTGCAAGCAATTGAGGCCGGCTTCCAGATGGATGAGATTGAAGACGCGGCATATTCGTACACCAAATCGATTGATGACAAGTCACGGGTGCTGGTGGGCGTCAACAAATTTACTGTCGACAACGAGCCAGCACCAAAGATCACTCCTGCAAACCCGATGCTCGAAAAAGAGCAGGTCGCACGGTTGACACAGTACAAGTCGGGTCGAGACATGGCTGTTGTTGCTGCGTGCTTAGATGACTTGCGCGCTGCAGCAAAGTCCACTGACAACGTGTTGGTCCCAATGAAAGCAGCATTGCGGGCCAATGCAACTCTTGGCGAAGTCAGCGATGCGTTGCGAGATGTTTTTGGGGTGTATCGACCAAGTTAAGTTGCACCAGAAACCCTGGTGCGAAGTGACTAGCTGAAGTAGGTGATCGTGGGTGCAGGGCGCTCGATGGCCGGCAAATCTTTTGTTGGCCAGCCGATGTATAGCATCGCGGTGACGTGCGTGCCTGATGCAAACCCGCAGTGCCGTGCGACGTCATCGTTGCAGCCCTTTGGGCAACTCGACCAAAAGCTTGCAAGCCCCATTGCTGTGGCACCGAGCAGCATGTTTTGAATACCTGCAGCAACCGCATCGCGGTTCTCTTCATTCTGAAGCGCTGATTCGCCTGGAGCAGAACCGACAACCACAACGACTGGTGCACGTAAATATTTAGTACGCGTTTTGGTTACTTTCATTTCCAAGTCACCATTGCGCTGCATCGCATCTGCCGTTGCATTGCTGAGCCCGCGACGTGACTCGCCCGTAAACACGCCAAATACCCATGGCCACGTGTGTTGATGATTAGGAGCCCATGTCGCGACAGAACACAACTGATTGATGAGATCGATCTCGACGTCACGATCTTGATCAACAATTAATTGCGATCGACGTGTGCGCACAAGATGTGCGAAGTCTGCAAAGTTCATGGCTTAGTTTTTGTGCAGGGCGGCATTGAGCCCACCCCAGTTGCCTGTGCGTTGCACGGCTTCGACAGCACCACTTTGGCTATTGCGTCGAAACAACAATCCGCTTGCACCAGAGAGCTCGCGAGCTTTAACAATTGAACCGTCTGGCAACTTCACTTGCGTGCCAGCAGTGATGTAGAGACCGGCTTCGATGATGCATTCGTCACCGAGTGAAATACCAAGCCCACTATTTGCTCCGAGCAAACACTTTTTGCCAACAGTCACCATTTCTTTGCCGCCACCAGAGAGCGTGCCCATGATGGATGCGCCGCCACCGATGTCGGATCCGTCGCCCACAACAACTCCTGCAGAAATGCGACCCTCAACCATCGAAGCGCCGAGTGTGCCGGCGTTGAAGTTGCAAAATCCTTCGTGCATAACTGTGGTGCCACTTGCAAGGTGCGCACCGAGGCGCACACGACTGGCGTCGGCAATGCGCACGCCAGACGGCACCACGTAGTCGGTCATGCGTGGAAACTTGTCGACACCGTGCACCACGAGGTGCTGGCCTTGGCGCAACAAGTTGTAGCGAACATCTTCGAGCGTGTCGATGGCTACTGGGCCTATTGATGTCCATGCAACATTGGTGAGTAATCCAAATGCGCCATCGAGATTGATCGTGCGAGGCTCGACCATGCGGTGCGAGAGAAGATGCAAGCGCAAGTAGACATCAGTTGCGCTTGTTGGTGCGGCCTGAGTGTCGATGACAAGAGATGTAGGCACTATTGCGACTCCGCGACGCTCGTCAGTCGTTGACTGAGATTCGGTTGGCGTTCCTGCGGGCACGTCATTTCCAAGACCGAGGTGACGAAAGAAGGTGTCGAGCGTGGTGCCGTCTGCAGCAATGGTTGCAAGGCCAACGCCCCATGCGCTTGTTGGGTGAGGAGATGCAGCGGACACGACTACTTGGCCTCGGGGCGCAGTGTCGGAAAAAGGATCACGTCTTTAATTGAACCAGCAGCAGCCAACAACATGACAAGGCGGTCGATACCGATGCCAAGGCCCGCTGTTGGTGGCATTCCATACTCAAGTGCGCGCAAATAATCTTCGTCCATGCTGCCGGCTTCATTGTCGCCAGCGACCTTCGCTTTTTGTTCATCTTCAAAGCGTGAACGTTGTTCTACAGGGTCATTTAATTCGCTATAACCATTGGCAAGTTCGCGGGCACCAATAAACAATTCGAAACGCTCGGTGAGATGCGGGTCATTGCGGTCGGCTCGTGCAAGTGGCGAGATCTCGACAGGGTGTCCTGTCACAAATGTTGGCTCTTGCAATTCACCTTCGGCGAGTTCGGCAAATATCTCTTCGATGATGCGACCCGAACCCCAGTGACTATCGGTTTTGATGTTGTGCTTGGCTGCGATCTTGCGAACAGCATCGACGTCCATGGACGGGTGCAATGTTTCGCCAACTTTTTCGCCAGCCAAATCAATCATCCGTGCCTTGCGCCATGGTTGAGCAAGATCGAACTCGTTTCCATTGATCATCACTTTCGTGCTTCCAGTTGCTTCACGTGCAGCGTTGGTGATGAGTTGCTCTGTGAGTGCCATGACTTCGTTGTAGTCGCCAAATGCTTGGTAACTCTCCATCATCGTGAACTCTGGGTTGTGGCGCGTAGAGATGCCTTCGTTGCGAAACACGCGACCGATCTCGAACACGCGTTCCATGCCACCAACAATCAAGCGTTTGAGGTGCAACTCGAGAGCAATGCGCAAAAACAATTGCATGTCGAGAGTGTTGTGGTGGGTGACGAACGGGCGAGCGTGGGCACCGCCGGCTTCCATGTGCAGCACGGGTGTCTCTACTTCGATGAATTGATTGTCGTGCAAAGTCTTTCTGAAACTGGCGATTGTTGCGTGACGAATCTCAAAGGTGCGACGTGCCTCTTCGTTGATGATGAGGTCTGCGTAGCGTTGGCGATATCGCGTGTCGACGTCGGTAAGGCCGTGCCATTTGTCGGGCATTGGGCGCACGGCTTTTGCCAACAACTGTGCAGTGTCAACTTTGACCGACAACTCGCCTTTGCGTGTTGTCATTACCAAACCGCTTACGCCAACCCAGTCACCTAAATCAAAATTATTGATTGCATCAAACGCATCGTCACCGACAATCGCTTTCGACACAAACAGCTGAATGTCACCCGTGCGATCCCGAAGAGTGCAGAAAATCAGTTTCCCCTGATCGCGCTTGAGCATGATGCGGCCTGCGATGGTGACGTGCTCGGTGGTTTCGTTGCCTGCTTCGAGCGCACCGTGTGCCGTGCGAATTTCGCCAAGTGTGTGAGTTCGATCAAACCGATACGGATATGGGTTGGTGCCCTGCGCACGAAGGGCAGCGATGTTGTCGAGTCGGCGAGCCATCTCGGCTGCGAGTCCGCTCGAGGTTTGGATTGGATCGAGATTGTCGCCGTTTTCGGCTGATTCGGGGCTAGATGTCACGCTCACAAACTAGTCGCGCGGGCTAGAGGCGTCGTTACTAGTTTCTTTAACTATTTTCGCTACTCAATAACTGCGAGCACGTCGCCAGAGCCAACTTTGTCGCCTGCGGTCACATTGACTTTGGTGATTTTTCCAGCCTTTTCAGCGGTGATTTGGTTTTCCATTTTCATGGCCTCGAGCACAACGACAGCGTCGCCAACGGCAATTGTCTGACCGACTTCAACCATCACTTTGACGATGGTTCCCTGCATCGGAGCAGTTACAGCACCGCTTGCTGCGCCACCACCGGCGCCGCCCGAGCCGCGAGTTGGCTTTTTGGTCTTTTTGGCAGTGCCAATTGCAAATTCGGGCACCCACATCTTGACATCAAATCGCTTCCCATTGACTTCAACTGTGGTCGAGCGCTCGACCAAGTCTTGATCGTCGTCTGCTGGTGCTGCACCCGCGTGTGAGACAAGTTGTGAGAGATCGAGCGTTTCTTCAACCCACTTGGTGGAGTGTGTGATGGCAGAGAAATCTGGGTGGCGCAAAATTGCTAAGTCGGCAGGAATGGTGGTGTGCACACCAACAATCACCATTTCTTCAAGTGCGCGAATGGTGCGAGCAATTGCTGTGTCGCGATCTTTGCCCCACACAATTAATTTGCCAACAAGATTGTCGTAGTACTGGCTGACGGTATCGCCAGCTTCGTAACCACCGTCGAAGCGTGTTCCAAAACCATCCGGTGTAGTGAGAGTCGTGATTGTGCCAGGTGAAGGTAGGAATTTTCCGCCACTTGGATTTTCGGCATTGATGCGCACCTCAATGCCATGACCATTGCGATGAGCAGCAACTTGTTTTTGAGTCATCGGAAGTTTTTCACCTGACGCAACGAGTATTTGCCATTCGACCAAGTCGATGCCCGTGATCACTTCAGTGACCGGGTGCTCAACTTGCAAACGAGTGTTCATTTCGAGGAAAAAGAAATCATCGTCTTGGTAGATGAACTCGACAGTGCCGGCGTTGTAATAACCAACAGCCTTGGCTGCTTTGACAGCAGCTGCGCCCATTGCTTCTTCCATACCATCTGGCAAACCAGGCGCTGGGGCTTCTTCAATAAGTTTTTGGTGACGTCGTTGCGCAGAGCAGTCGCGAGTAGAAACCCACACCACATTGCCGTGCTTGTCGCCAACGAGTTGTACTTCGATGTGGCGTGGCCATGTGAGGTAGCGCTCAACATAAATTTCGTCGCGACCAAAGAAAGCCTTTGATTCGCGTTGAGCAGAGTCCATTGCTTCTTGTACTTGATCAGCCGACTGCACAACTTTCATTCCGCGTCCGCCACCACCAAATGCAGCCTTGATTGCTACTGGCCAACCAAACTCATTTCCGAAGTCGGTAATTTCTTTGGCGCTCTTGGTGAACTCTGTGGTGCCAGGCACGATTGGTGCGCCACCGCGAAGTGCGGCTTTGCGTGAGGAAACTTTGTCACCCATTTCGACGATTGCCGCTGGCGGTGGTCCGATAAAGGCCACGCCCATGTCGGTAATGGCCTGAGCAAAGTCTGCGTTTTCGCTAAAGAATCCGTAGCCAGGGTGTACGCCGTCTGCGCCGCTCTTGCGAATCGCGTCCAGAATGGCCTCGGTGTTGAGATAACTCTCTGCAGCGGTTTGGCCACCGAGTGCATAGGCCTCGTCGGCAAGTCGCACATGGAGAGCATTGCGATCGAGCTCGGAATACACGGCAACCGTGGCGATTCCCATTTCTCGAGCGGTACGGATGACGCGAACGGCGATTTCGCCTCGATTGGCTATCAGGATTTTCTTCAACACGGCTTACTATCTTTACCTGATGAACACTCTTTCTCCCAACCAGCCCGAAAAATCGGGCTCATGGCCCAATGGTTGGTGGGTTTCGATTGTTGCAGAAACTGGGAGCACCAACACAGATTTACTGGCGAGCGCACACGATGGCGCGCCACATCACAGCGTCTTGATGGCTCAATTTCAGAGTGCAGGAAAGGGCAGGCTTGATCGCACGTGGGTTGCTGAACCCGGATCTAATTTGCTTGTCTCGCTTCTGTTTCGTTTTGCAGACACGATCGTGCGGCCAACGCATCAATTTACGCAGATGGTTGGCATGGCGGCTGCGCTCGCGAGTGAGCAACTTGTCGCTGTGAAGCCGCAGGTGAAATGGCCAAATGATTTATTGATCAACGGCAAAAAAGTATCGGGCATTTTGGCGCAAGGTGCAGCTGATTTTGTTGTCGTTGGTATTGGCGTCAATGTTGGGTGGGCGCCACCAGATGGGGTTTCGCTGAACGCTGCATCTCGTAACGTGCAAACCACACCTGCCGATTTGCTGCGAGCAATGCTGGGACACATTGATGCTCTCGAGGCTCTTGATCCGGCACAACTGCACGCAAGATATGTGTCGCATCTCATGACGCTTGGCCAAGAAGTTCGAGTAGAGATGGCCAACCACGTGGTGACTGGTCGTGCATCAGGCGTGCTCATGGATGGTCGGCTTGAAGTGGTTGATGACACGGGGCGAACTCATCAGATTGATACTGGTGATGTGGTGCACCTTCGAGCGCAGTGATCATGCTCTTTCGTTCAGAGCGATTAGCGTCTAGCCGTGGTGGTGCATCGTCCTGAAACACGAACTCGTGGCAAGCGCTCAACACGATTAATCATCACCGCGGTTGCCGCACTCGCTACGGCAGGCGCAGGTTCGTTTGGGATCGTGCGAAATGTGCATGCCCAACTCGATGGGATTCAGCGTGAGGTAACTGCAACTTCGGCATTATCTGCGCCCGACCCATTGTTTGAAAACTATTTGTTGGTTGGCTCTGACTCGCGTGCTGGTGCAGACCCGTCTGATGCAGACTTCAATGCCGTTGGGGCGGAGGAAGACATTGGCGGCCAGCGCAGCGACACATTGATGGTGATGCATTACGTCAAAAAATCTGGTTCGGTTTCGTTGCTGTCGATACCTCGTGACTTGTGGGTTGCCATCGGTGGTGGAGAAGACTTTCAGCGCATCAATACCGCCTATCAAGCCGGCACCGATGTGCTTGTGCGCACCGTACAGAGCGCGCTCGGAGTGCCAATACATCATTATGTCGAAATAGATTTTCAGGGTTTCAAACAGATTGTTGATGCTGTCGGTGGCGTGTCGGTGTGTGTCGATTATCCGTCGCGGGATAAACACACCGGCCTATTTATGAAGCCTGGTTGCCCAACATTGGATGGAGTGGAAGCGCTTGCATTTGCCAGAAGCCGATTTTTTGAGCAAAAGGTCGATGGCGAGTGGCAGATCGACGGCTCGTCAGACATTGGTCGGACTGCAAGACAACGATCGTTTGTCGAGGCACTAGTAAAAAGCTCCGTGATTGGAGTTGTGGGTAATCCGTTTTCGGTTGGCAAAGTGATGAGCGGTGGCTTAGGTGCAATCGTTGTGGACGAACAACTCAATCTGATTGAGTTTGCAAAAAAGATGCGACCCGCGGCCAGTGGAAATATTGCGTCGTTTCCGCTCGCTGTTTATGGTGACACCATCAATGGCAATTCTGTGTTGCAACTCGGCGAAGAAGCAGCACCCTTGCTCGCATTTTTTAACGGCAGCGGGCCGCGACCCGAATTAAATGCGGCGGGCTAAAAGCGGAGCAAACTCCGAAGCGACAACAGGTTCGCCGATTCGGTTGCCCTGCACGAAGTCGCAGCCCAATAGTCGCAGCCGTTGCGTTTGATCATCGCTCGTCACCCACTCTGCGATCACCGACATGTTCAGTGAGTGTGCCAATTGAATGATTGAGCGAACGATCGGATCATCTGATCCCTGCAAACCAATGTCACGCACCAGCGTTCCATCCAGTTTGAGGAAGTCTGCAGGAAAATCGCGAAGGTGGGCGAGTGATGAATATCCTGTGCCGAAGTCGTCGATGGCGAGCTTGACTCCCTGGCGCTTGAGCGCATTGAGCGTGCGCATGATGGCGGGGTTGTCGTTCAGCATTGTGGTTTCGTTGATTTCGAGAGCGAGATGAAATGGTTCAAGTTTTGTTTCTCGCAACGATCCCATCACTCGTTCTACAAATCCAGAGTCGCTGAGTTGGCGTGCCGACACATTGACGTGCACGACAAATGACCCGTCCACAATTTGTGCGTCCATCCACGAACGTGCATCGGTGCATGCCTGGCGCACTACCCAGTCACCAATTGGTCCGATTGCGCCAGATTCTTCAGCCATTTCTAGGAACACTGGAGGTGTGAGCACTCCGCGTTCTGGATGATTCCAGCGCAACAGTGCCTCGGTGCCAGCGACTCGACCGGTGTGTGTAGAAACAATTGGCTGATGAACAACAAAGAGTTGGTTGGTGGCAAGAGCGCGCTCGAGTTCGGATGACAGAGCAGCACGCTCACGATCGGTCTTGCGCATCTCTTCGCTAAACATTTCGCATCGACCTCGTCCGCGCTGCTTTGCTCGGTACATGGCCGTGTCTGCGTTGCGCAGCAATGTAACCGCTGCATCATTTGGTGATTCTTCGGCCAACAACGCTGGTGTAGCCATCGCGATACCAATTGAAGCACTGGTAAAGATCTCGATGCCTTGCAAGATGACTTGGCCCGTCATTGCCTGGCGCACTCGGTCAGCAACATCCATTGCTACATGTTCGTCACCAAGTCCATCGCACAACACCACAAATTCGTCTCCACCGATGCGAGCAACAATGTCTGATGGGCGAGTTGCACTGACCAATCGCTTGGCGATGGTGTTGAGCAACTGGTCGCCAACTGCGTGACCGATGTTGTCGTTGACGTCTTTGAGTTTGTCGAGATCGACAAACAAGACAGTGACGCCACGCTTGAGTGTGCGGCTGCGCTCTAGTGCTTCAGAGAGTTTGCGCAAGAACAGCACACGGTTTGGCAAACCGGTCATTGCGTCGTGAGTTGCCTGACGGGTGAGCTCATCTTGGAGTTGCTTGGCTTCAGTGATGTCGCGGGCAATGGCCGAGTAGTGCGAGATCACTCCGTCTGCGGTGCGCACTATCTGCAACACAATCGAGAGCGTGCGCATGATGCCGTCTGGGCTTCTAAAACCCAGTTCGCCTTCCCAGCGATTGCTTGTCGAAGATGTTGTTACTTCGCGTGGCACTTGGTCACGAATTGCTTGGATAAACATTTGTGCAGCAGCATCATTGAGACCAGTTTGTTCATTGACGCCAATGAGTTCTCGTGCGCCGTCGTTGCAAAACATGAGTGCGCCATGTTGGTCAAACACCAACACTGCATCGGCAGTGACATCGAGCAAGCCAACAAGTTGCTCACTCAGCACTCGCTTGACAACGGCATCAGTTACGTCGTGAGCAGTGCCGACATAACCAGTGATCGCCGAATTGGTACCAAGTTGTGGTTGCGTCGATACATGTATCCACATCACCTCGCCATCTGGCTTCCACAATCGAAATTCAAATGTAAATGGCGTCGCGGTTTCGCGCGCACGTTGCCAGGCGGCCTCGGCAAGTGATCGCTCGGCTGGTTGTGCGTTGACCCACGGTGCAGCACCTTGAGTGATGCTTCCACCACCTAGGGCGAGTGCACGAAATGCATCATTGGCGGTGGTGAGACGACCGTTGATATCGGTCTCAAATACCCCAATGGGGAGGGAAGCTATCGAACGGTCAATCTCCATATCTTTACAGGTCGAGAGGGGCAAATGAGCCCATAGTGCTCAGTCGGACACACCCGAACCGATTGGTTGCTAGTTCGATGTGACGATGAACGAACTTGACTGCGTATCGAGTGCAGCAAGCTCGATGGCTTGAATAAGTGTTGCGCTATCGACACCGTTCTCGAGCTCCAGTTGCTGCGAAAGCCCGTAACCCGTCAAGCGGTAGGTGTGGGTTTCTCCAGCAGGTGGACAAGGGGCGCCAAAACCGATGTTGCCGAGAGCATTGATGCCTTCAATTGCTCCAGATGGCACTGAGCCCTCTGTAAGAGCGGTTTGGCTCGGTTGAATGTTGGCCACAATCCACTGCACCGAATTGTTGGTGGTCTCATCAACAATGCTCAGAGCCAAGGTCACGATGTCTGGCGCAACATTTTGAAACGTGAGGCTTGGAGAAATGCCAGCAGCGCACGTGAAGCGCGCATCAAGTTGGGCTCCCTCTGCCCACGGCGGAGTGAGGGCAAAGCCTCCAACCGGAGTTATCACCGCACCTGCAGTTGTTGTGACAGCAATTGATTCTTGTTGGTTGGCCGAAGGTTCTTGCATCTCGCGTCCGTCGCTCGAGCACGCACCCAAGAGTGCGAAGCAGGTCAGCACAAAAATTATTCGCAAGTGTCGCGGTTGCATCACCCTAGATTACGACTATTAGCCTGACGTGATGAGTTTTGGGTCTGAACCGCTGTGCATCTTGACGGTGCACGCCCATCCCGATGACGAAGCATCAAAAGGCGCACCAACAATGGCGTGGTACAACTCGCAAGGTGTGCGCACTGTGCTGGTGTGTTGCACTGGGGGCGAAGAGGGCGATGTAAATAATCCAGCACTCAAAGAAGTTGGACAACCATTTCATGGACTTGATGCTGCGGCTGAAAAAAAGTTGCTCGAGCAACTTCGACCAAGCGAGCTTGATGCTGCGGCCAAAGTAATTGGCTTCCACCATGTGGAGATGCTTGGCTACCGCGACTCTGGCATGGTTGATTCGCCGACAAACAACAACCCAGCGTGTTTCCATATGGCCGACATGGATGAAGCAGTCGGACGCCTCGTGGCAGTTATTCGCCGCGAGAAGCCACAAGTACTCGTGACGTATGGCGACGATCAACGCGGGTATCCGCACCCCGATCACATCAAAGTGCACGAGATCAGTGTGTTGGCGTTTGATCGCGCGGGTGACGATGAGTGGTATCCAGAACATGGCCAACCGTGGCAACCGATCAAGATGTATTACTCGGCATGGTCGAGACAGCGACTTGTTGCTGTGCACGAAGAGTTGTTGAGACTTCGCGGCGAGTCGCCTTATGACGAAAATTGGTTTAAACGTCCCGATCTCGATTATCGGATCACAACCAAGCTCGAGATCGGAGAGTTTTTGTGGGCGAGGTCTGGTGCGCTACGTGCGCACAAAACGCAAGTGGATGAGACTGAACCGTTTTGGTTTGGGCTCAGTGATGACGAACTTTGCGCTGTCTACCCATTTGAAGATTGGATCTTGGCAAAATCATTGGTGCGCACTGCACCACTGGGGTCAGGCGAATTTGAAAGCGATATGTTTCGCGGGATTCGTTGAGATAACTACATTTTTCGCATTGCATCGCGCAACTCGCGATAACCGATCAACGTTGCTCCGCTATCAGTCAGTGCTTGCTTGAGCGACGCATCGTTGACAACGAGTTCGTAGTCGTCGATCCATCCGCTTGCGGCATCGCCAAGTGCACGAATTTCTGGAGTATCAACACACGGCTGCACGTGAATCTCGGTAACGCCAGCTTGCAGATTGCGCAACGAATGTAAAACACGTTCGCGGCTGCCCTCACGCCAGTCATGGTTGAAGTGGTCGGGGAAGAGCACGCCCTCTTCAGCGGCGAGTGTGCGAAATGGAAAACCAGCTTGGTGCTCGGTGATTGTGGACGGCAGTCTCACAGGCAGTTTGTATTCGACTGCAAGTTCCATATACACATCAAAAAATTCGGGTCGCAGTGTGATCGATGTGAGGTGTGGTGCCAAGTGAGTGACGTCGATGCCCCATTCGAGTGCACTCGCAATTTGTGCTCGACACTCTCGCAATACTTCTGCCGAATCGGCGTGTTCCCATAAATCGTCAATGGTGCGAGGGAAGCCGCCTTCACCCGACAACAGCGATGGTGCGTGAGTGATCGGGCCCCAGCGGTACATCTCGTGTTCGCTGTTGAGTGTGAGATGCACACCAATGTCTTCGCCGGCATATGCCATGACTGCGTGTCGAGCCCACGGTGCTGGCACCATCAGCGATGCACACGTTGCAACACCTTTTCGCAGTGCGTCATACACACCAACATTGGCTGCATGAAACGCTCCCAAGTCATCGCAACTCATGATCACGAGTTTGGATGATGCCGAGTACCCAAGTCGTTCGACAAGAGACTGCTGGCTGCTATTCACTCCCCAAACGCTACTAGCGACATGCCTTCCAGAGCCCCACATTTGCGGCCTCGGCTTGTGCGGCCGCGCGCACAAAATCGTTGCGGTGAAATGTGTTTGGCTCAATGCTCATTGGCGTGCCATAACCGCGTGCAATTAAGTCGAGATTGATGAACAGATTGTTAGAGCCGAGATACAGATACAGCAGCATGCGACCGTATCGATCGCGGGCCTCGACATCGCGCTCGATTCGCACCGTGGTGCCCTTTGGCAACAGTTGTGTCAGGTAAGCACTTGCCTCTGGCCCAAAACATTCAATGGGCTTTGTTGGATGCTTGGTTTCTGGTGTGTTGACACCGATGAGTCGTATACGTTCGGTGCGTCCATTGATGTCAATGTCTACTGTGTCGCCATCAATCACGTGTGCAATCTTGACAAGATCTGCTTGTCCGCCTTGCAGTGGTGGTAGTAGTTGTGACGAACCAGAACAAGATGCGAGTCCGATGAGTAAAACGAAGGAAGTAATTACTCCACACATCTGTGTTGTTTTGTTGATTGTTACTCGCATAACAGTAATCATGTGTACGGGCGATGGTTGAGAATGCAGTTATTGTTGCATCTATGACGAAACCACTTGATATTGGCCGGCTGGGGTTGTGGACATGGACGCTTGACGCACAACCGATGGCCAAGTCACTCGAGGCAGTGAGCGAGATCGAGTCACTCGGGTTTTCCACGGTGTGGATTCCTGAAGCGGTGGGTCGCGAGCCGTTTGCGCATGCAGGTTTGTTGCTCGGCGCTACAAAAAAACTGATAGTTGGTACGGGCATCGCTTCGATGCAGGCACGCAGCGCAGCAACGATGCAGGCTGGACAAAAAACATTGACCGAAGCATTCCCTGATCGTTTTCTTCTGGGCATCGGCACGAGCCACGGCAACATGGCCAAAGCAATTCACAAAAAGGTTTACGAACGTCCGTACTCAACCATGGTTGAATACCTCGACACGATGGACGCTGGCATGTTTATGGCGGCACAGCCGTCGACTCCAACTCATCGCGTGCTCGCAGCACTCGGGCCAAAGATGCTCAAGCTGGCAGG
>JBJOEQ010000108.1:0-7347 GCA_046049195.1 Actinomycetota bacterium
GAAAATAATGATGCTCGAAACACCTGTTACCGAAAAAATGAGATTGAGGGTTGCACGTTGCACATCTGGATGCAGCCTGCGCGCCTGCAAAGTAAACACGATTGGCGGCCCATTAGTCGAAGTTGCCATCAGCAACACACCACTCACCCAACCCATTGTCCAATCAAGCGCTCTATTGGCATGCTGCAGGTCGCGACCTCGAGACAGCATCCACACCCCAAAGAGCACGGCGCAACCCAAAAGAGCCTTCATAACGTTTTGATTTCCGTACCGGAAGAGAGCGAATCCAAACGGCGCACCAAGACATGATGCAACAATAAATATCTTGGCGATCTCTCGGTCCTGATGATGCCGCAATTGCCATGCCTGTCCAAAGTTGCTGACGGTCCCCAGCAACGTTGCAATGATCACGGCTTCATGGAGGTCGATGAACAGCACCATGAGCGGAACAGCAAGCAGCGAAAACCCAAACCCGGCTGTGGCCTGGATCACCGATGTCAACAAAATGATCACGGAAATGATCAATAATTGTTCATTCGTCATGCAACGCAACTTCCAATCAGCAACTAGGCAGTAATGATTGCGTCAAGGGCTAACGCAAAGACCTCTGTGTGCTTGTCAACATCTGCCGCACTATGAAATGGCGACATCAGAGCCATGTTGTGAAACGGCGCGAGCAGTACACCACGATTGAGACAAAAGAGATGCAAAAACGACTCAAGCATCGGATCAACGGCTGCCGCAGCCTGAGCGCCATCAACCGGTGGTGTGCAAAACCAGTACTCTGCGCGACAGCCCAACTGTTGTACGTGCCAATCAAGATTTCTCTTAACGCATACTTGCTCAACACCTTGGGTCCACCTTGTTGCCAATGGAATCGTTTGGTCGAAATCTTCTTGAGTCAATGCATTTGACAAAGTTGCCCTCATCGCACTCATTGCAAGAGCACTTCCGCTCAAAGTTCCGCCAACTCCCGATACATCCACATCGTGACCCGTCATAGCGGCCTCTAAACGCGATGCAATCTCACTCGTCATGCCATAGGCGCCAACTGGTATTCCACCACCGATTGTCTTACCGATGACAACAAAATCGGGGTCGATATTCCACAACTTCGTGCAACCGCCAGGTCCTGCACAAATTGTGTGCGTCTCATCGATAACAAGAAGCACATCATATTTTCGAGTGATATCGCGCACGCCTTGTATATAGCCGTCTTGTGGCAGCACAATTCCGATATTGGTGAGTGCTGGCTCAATCAGCACACATGCGACGTCACCGATTGCCAACACTCGTTCCAGTTCTACAAGGTCGTTAAACGGAACAACTCGTGTCGTGATTGCAGGATCGACTTGTGGTCCTATTGCACCAGGACGACTGATCGTGTTGCCTTTCGCATCTCGAATTACGAGCGTCTCATCAACCGAGCCGTGATAGCACCAATCATGGACAACGATCTTGGGGCGACCTGTCAACATGCGTGAAAATCGCAGCACAAACCTATTTGCATCAGTTGCACTAATCGCAAATTGCCATTTTGCTACACCAAATCTTTGCGCAAGATTTTGTGCAACCCATTGCGCATCGCTTGTTGGCAACATCGTTGTCAAACCAAGTTGTGCTTGCTGCGTGACTGCTTGTGCAACAGCATCTAGGGCATGGCCCGTCATTGCGCCAGTATCGCCAAGACAAAAATCAACATATTCAATATCATCTACATCTATAAATCGCGCGCCGTGTGCTCTTTGCACATGCAACGGAAAGCTTCCCGGCCAACGAGTCATCCATGGCATTGGCACACCAGACAACAATGCAGTCTTTGCGGATTGGGCAAGATGCATCGACTTTGGGTGAATGTCACAGAACAGTTGCTCTTCAGACTTCAGTGCAGATTCAAGCTTTTGACGATCAATCACACTTGATATTCTTACACGCCAAATACGTGAAACAGATTTATTCTGATGATCTCTCTACACTGATAGACGTGAGTTCAACCAGCCCCGTAGCGTCCGATTTTGATGCCCTGAGCATCGACTCTGCACGACTGATGGATCGTCTTATGAGCCTTGCCGAGGTCTCGCCTATTGCTGGTGGCGGCAACTGTCGACTTGCGCTCACCGACGAAGATCGTGACGGACGTGATTTAGTGGTGTCGTGGATGCGAGACCTCAACATGGACATCTCTATTGACGCAGTTGGAAACATCATTGCCTATTGGAATGTTGGTTCAGGTGCACCAGTCATGACGGGAAGCCATATCGACACTGTGCGCACAGGTGGCAAGTTTGATGGCACTTACGGCGTTCTCGCTGGGCTGGAAGTTGTCGAGACCTGTCAACGTAACGGATACATTCCTTCTCGCCCGTTGGCCGTTGGAATCTTCACTGATGAAGAGGGCGCACGTTTCGCACCCGACATGCTCGGTTCGCTTGTGTATGTGGGTGGCATGACTACCGAAGAAGCGCTCGACATCACGGCCATAGACGGACCCCGATTTGGTGATGAACTCGTCCGTATTGGATACGCAGGTTCAGCCCCGTGTCCAGGCCCCGTTCCCCACAGCTTCGTCGAGTTGCACATTGAACAGGGACCATTGCTCGAGGCAAACAATATTCGCATCGGCGCAGTAACTGGCGTTCAGGGCATCTCGTGGCAAGAAGTCACTGTTGTTGGGCAGTCCAATCATGCAGGTACGACACCAATGTCTTTGCGCCATGACCCAACATATGTTGCTGCAGAAATTGCTGTCTTTTTGAGGCAGTTGAGTGCTCGTTTTGGTGAACACCAAGTGTGCACCGTTGGCAAAATAGATGTGTTTCCAAACCTCATCAATGTCGTAGCCGCACGAGTCACCCTCACTCTCGATGTCCGCAACACCGATGAAACTTTGTTGCAGCAAGCCGAACAAGAGATAGCAGAATTTTTGAAACAGATCGCTCTTGCCGAAGGTGTAACGATTACCACAAAAAAACTCGCTCGATTTGAACCTGTTGTATTTGACTCACGCGTGATCGACATCGTTGAGTCAATCGCTAAGCAACAAAGCAACACTGTAGAACGCATGCCTTCTGGCGCTGGTCACGATGCTCAGATGCTTGCAAGAGTTTGCCCATCAGGGATGATTTTTGTTCCGAGCGTCAATGGCATCAGTCATAATCCTGCCGAACACACGGATACAGAAGATTTGGTGGCAGGCGCAAACATTCTTTTGCACACAATGCTGACTCTTTGCGCAACCGAACTCGGATGAAGCAGATTATGCGCATAAATATGAAAGTATTGAGCGCATGACGAGACTTCTTCATGTTGGTGCTGCGCAACTTGGACCTATCCAACAATCGGACGATAGGGCTTCAGTCGTCATTCGTTTGATCGAACTCTTGCGTCAAGCCAAAGCAGCGAAGTGCGATCTCGTCGTCTTTCCAGAACTTGCACTCACAACGTTCTTTCCACGTTGGTTTGTTGACGATATTTCAACAGCAGATCATTGGTATGAAACCGAAATGCCTTCGGCAGTAACGTTGCCACTCTTTGCAGAGGCGAAACGCCTTGAAATTGGTTTTTGTCTTGGCTATGCCGAACTCACACCACAGGGCGATCGATTCAACACCCAAATACTTGTCGAGCGCAATGGTTCGGTTGTTGCCAAATATCGCAAAGTTCATATTCCCGGACACGAGACGAACGAGCCCGATCGACCATTTCAACACGCCGAGCGCTACTACTTCACTCCAAGCATCGAAGGTTTTGGTGTTTGGAAAGCTTTTGGTGGACGAATGGGCATGATGATCTGCAACGACCGCCGTTGGCCAGAGTCGTATCGAGTGATGGGATTGCAGGGAGTCGAAATGATTCTGTGTGGCTACAACACTCCAATGCACTATGTGCCAGATCCAACACAAGACGTGTTGCAAGGTTTTCACAACGCTCTCGTGATGCAAAGCGGCGCTTACCAAAATGGAACATTTGTAGTTGGCGTTGCCAAAGGTGGCGTCGAAGAAGGGGTCTTAGGACTCTGCGATTCGAGCATCATTGCCCCTTCAGGAGAAATCCTTGCCAAGACAGTTACTTCAGGCGACGAGTTGATTACGGCTGTCTGCGATCTGGATTGGTGCAAACAATACAAAGAAACCTTGTTTGATTTTGACAAATATCGTCGACCCGAGGTGTATGGCCGAATTACCGGTCAACGCGGAGTGGTTCTCGATTGATCCAGATCGTGTGCCATTGCTTAACATTTTGTAAAGCAATTGCTGTAGCGTAAAACCCGTGACTGCTATGGATTTGGGCTCCCAGAACGACCTTCGGGTTGCTTTCACCGTCAACGCAACTCCAGTAACTGTGCGGGCCAACCACCCCCATTTGCTGGCTGCACTGCGTGAGGAACTGGACATCACATCACCAAAAGATGGATGTTCTCCAACGGGTCAGTGTGGATGTTGCACAGTTTTTGTGAATGGCAAGGCAGTAGTCAGCTGTCAAACACCGCTCTCCAAAGTTGCAGGTGGAACCGTCACAACCCTTGAGGGTTTCGACGAAGAAGAGCGCAGTCGCTACTCGCAAGCGTTCGCAGCATGTGGCGGTTTGCAATGTGGTTTTTGTATTCCAGGCATTGTTGTGCGAGCCAAGGCTCAAGTCGACAAGAAGGGTGCTGCGTTGCAACGCAGCGATATGGCTAAGCATCTCGGTGCGCACTTGTGTCGTTGCACCGGTTACGTCAAGATCCTTGACGCTGTCTTGATGGTTGCGCGTGGCGAAGTACCTGTATTGGTTAATCCAGGAGGCATCGGCTCAAATACGGTCAAGTACGAAGCCGAAGCGCTTGCACTCGGCGATCGTGGCTACATCGACGACATTCGTATTCCCGGCATGCTGCATGCCGCACTCGTGTTTACTCAACACGCTCGTGCCGACATCACTGCAATTGATACAACTGCTGCACTGCAGATGCCTGGTGTTTGTGCAGTTTTTACTGCAGCCGACATTCCAGGCGAACTCATGGTCGGCATTATCTACAAAGACTGGCCGGTAATGATTCCAGTTGGCGGTCGCACCTCATATGCAGGCGATGTACTTGCAATCGTCGTTGCTGAAACACGAGACGAGGCTCGAGCCGCTACCCAATTGGTTGATGTGCAGTACAACGTGCACACTCCACTCACCGATCCCCTTGCTGCCATTTCTAGTAGCGAGATTGCTGTCTGGAAAACTGACAACAACATCTTGAGCACGAGTCGCTACAAACGAGGCGATACACAAATCGCGATGAGTACGAGCGCGCACATTGTTGAAGAAACTTTTGTGACGCAACGAATTGAACATGCCTTTTTGGAGCCAGAGAGCACCGTTGCAGTACCTTCAGATGACGGCAAGTCGTTGCACGTGTATTCGGGCGGTCAAGGCATTTGGGACGACCGAAACGACATCGCGAAAGTGCTCAACCTCGACAATTCCCAGGTCACCGTTGAGTTGGTGTCCAACGGTGGCGCGTTTGGTGGCAAAGAAGACATGAGCAATCAGGCTCATGCAGCCTTAAGTGCCTGGCTGTTGCAACAACCAGTCAAGTGCACACTCTCGCGAGAAGAGAGTCTGTTGATGCATGCCAAGCGCCATCCCATCACCATGCACTACAAAGCTTCGTGTGATGCAGCCGGCAGACTTACCGCGCTACACGTGCGAGCAGTCGGCGACTCGGGCGCGTACGCCAGTGTTGGCATGAAGGTGCTCGAGCGCATGGCTGGTCATGCAAGTGGCCCCTACGAAGTTCCAAACATTGACGTTGAATCAATTGCGGTACGCACGAACAATCCCGTGTGCGGAGCCTTTCGCGGCTTCGGTGCAAACCAAGCACAATTTGCGATGGAAGGTGTAATGGACCGACTGGCAGAGAAAGCTGGCATCGATGGGTGGACGATGCGTCAACGAAACGTCATCATGCCAGGTCGGGTGTGGGGCCCGGGACAAATCATGGACGACGGTTGTCTCGGTGCATCCGAATGCCTCACGGCAATTAAGCCCGCATACGACGAAGCCCGAGCAGCGGGCAAGGCAATCGGTCTTGGACTTGGGCTCAAAAATAGTGGCCTCGGCAATGGGTTCAAAGAGATCAACCGAGCGGTCATCCGATTTAAAGAAGATGGACGCGTTGAAGTTCGTCACGGTTGGACAGAGATGGGCCAAGGTATTAACACTGTTGCATTGCAAGTTGCGGTGCACGAACTTGGCATAGATGGCAACCTCATCGACGTCATCGTTGACACCACTCGCGAGTTGGGTTTTGGGCAAACCACTGGATCACGCGGAACACTCATGGGAGCAGGTGCTGTCAAGGACGCATGCGATGCAGCCAAGGCCGCAAACTGTGCTGTCGGTGTCGATCACGTTGGCGAGTATCGCGTTGACTGGACGAACAAGCTCGGCGAACCAGGAGTCCTGAATCCGATCATCCACTCCACCTTTGGCTATGCAGCACAACTCGTGATCATCGATCGTGAAACGAGCAGGATCGAGCGCGTAGTTGCTGCACACGATGTCGGCAAAGCAGTCAACCCGCAACTCTGCGAAGGCCAAATTGAAGGCAGCGTACACATGGGTCTTGGCTACGCACTCTCAGAAGACTTCCCAAGCGATCCACTCACTGGCTTTCCAATCACTATGACGCTTCGATCACTAAAAATATTGCGTCCAAAAGACGTTCCTCCAATCGATGTCATTTTGGTTGAATCTCCCCAACCAAATTCGCCATACGGAATTAAGGGCGTTGGAGAAATTGGGCTGGTGCCGACTGCTGGCGCAGTTGCTGCAGCGTTTTACGACCTTGACGGCACATGGCACACAACACTTCCGATGCTGAAGTCCACTGCAGACGACACGGAAGAATAGATACAGTGTCGAATACAACGCCAGGACTCGTGTGCGCGCATCATCATTTGTATTCATCCTTGGCGCGAGGCATGCCAGCACCTCACCAAACTCCAACGAGTTTCATTGAAATACTGCAGCAAGTGTGGTGGCGTCTAGATGCGGCACTCGATGCTGACATGATTTACTGGTCCGCTGCTCTTGGCGCCGTTGAAGCGCTCATGAATGGCACGACAGCAATAATTGATCATCACGAATCACCAAACACGATCGAGGGTTCGTTGTCGATTATTGCTCGAGCATGCAGCGATGTGGGTGTTCGCGTCAACACGTGTTACGGAGTGACAGACCGCTGGGACGATCTTGGCAATCTCCATTCCAAGATTTCGCCATTGTCCCCGATGTCGAGTGCGGCCAAGCGCGGTCTTGGCGAGTGTGAGCGCTTTATTGCTGAGGGCGGAAACGGAATGGTGGGTGTGCACGCTG
>JBJOEQ010000109.1:0-5510 GCA_046049195.1 Actinomycetota bacterium
ACAAGATCATTGACCGTGCAAATCGCGAAAATCGTCCGTGGAATGAGATCACTCACAAATGCGAAGCGGTGTGGTTCGATGCAATGAACGCACTTGGTGTGATGCGACCAACCGATGTGCCGCACGCAACTGAATATGTAGAACAGATGGTTGACATGATCGGCGAGTTGATGTCGAGTGATAGTGCATACGCCACCGACGACGGCGTGTATCTCGACATTTCATCAGTGCCCGACTACGGATTGCTTGCGCATCAAAATTTGGACGACATGTTGTCTGGTGGTGGCGATCGCGAAGTGTTGGGTGCTGCACAAAAGCGTCAACCTGCAGATTTTGTGTTGTGGAAGTTTTCGAAACCTGGCGAACCAAGTTGGCCATCACCATGGGGCGAGGGTCGACCGGGGTGGCACAGCGAATGTGTTGTGATGAGTTTGCAATTGCTTGGCGAAGGTTTTGATCTGCATTGCGGTGGCGCCGACTTGCGCTTTCCTCACCACGAAAACGAACGAGCACAGGCAGTGGCTCTTGGCAAGACATTTGCTCAGCACTGGATGCACAATGGATTTGTTGTTGATACCGAAGGCGAAAAAATGTCAAAGAGTCTTGGCAACGTCACCAATCTTGTTGACTTGGTGCAGCATTACGACCCACGTGCATACCGCATGTTGTTGTTGCAAACGCACTACCGCTCGCCGGTCAAGGTGGGTCAAGACAACATTGATTCATCGGTTAAGTCGCTGGCCAATCTGGACGGGTTTGCAGACCGTATGGCCAAGGCTGCGTTGCCAGCAAAGTCGTCTGACACCGAAGTACTCGCCAAGTTCCGCGAGGTGATGGACAACGACATTGACACACCAAACGCAATGGCAATTATTTTTGACACCGTACGTCGAGCAAACATCGCAATTGAATCTGGTGATACCGAAGTATGTTCGGCGTTGGCAACTGCAGTGCACGAAATGTGTAATGCACTTGGTCTTGTGTTGCGCAGCGGTGACGATATTGATGGAGCGATTGTGGAGCGTGCACAACAACTCGATGCTGCTCGAGTGGCAAAAGATTTCACAACGGCAGATGCGATACGTATTGAACTGCAAGCAGCCGGCTACGTGGTCGAGACCACCAAGGCTGGCACTCGCGTGCGTCGCGCATGACCGAGACTCAGAAAACTTCTCGCGAGCCTTTGCCTCGCGGTTTTTGGATCATTTGGTCAACCGTCGCTCTCGACATGATCGGGTTTGGCATGGTTGCGCCAATCCTCGGTCGTTATGCCGACCGATTTGGTGCATCTGGTTTTCAAGTCGGCATGTTGTTCGCTTCGTTTTCGCTTGCCCAAATGATTTTTGCACCAATCCTTGGTCGATGGTCTGATCGCATTGGTCGCAAGCCGGTCATCGTCATCTCGCTACTCGGCACAGCAGTTGGCAGTTTTATTACTGGTGCAGCCGGTGCACTGTGGGTGTTATTTGCAGGGCGACTCATCGACGGCGCATCGGGTGCAAGTGTCTCGGTTGCACAAAGTGCCGTAACTGATATTGGATCTAAAGAGCAACGCGCGCGAATGCTTGGTTTGCTTGGCATGGCGTTTGGTATTGGCTTTGTATTTGGCCCAGCATTTGGCGGGCTAGCAGCGCTTGGTGGTGCGCACGTGCCGTTTTATCTTGCAGGTTGCTTGGCATTAGTCAATGCAGTCGCAGCGATGATTCGTTTACCAGAGACTCGTGATCTCACACGCGTCAGTGAGACAAAACGAACTCCGACACCATTACGCAACCGGAATTATGGCGCGCTTGCAGCAGTCGGATTTTTTTCGATGTTCGCATTCTCGGGCTTCGAAGCAACATTCTCCTTGTTTGGTGGCGCACGATTCAATCTCACTGAAGCATCAACAGCAGCGGTTTTTCTTGGCATCGGCGCACTGATGTCTGGTGTGCAAGGAGCGTTAATAGCACCGCTCACGGCCAAGTATGGGTCACTGCGACTTGTGCGCAGTGGGCAAGTATTGGTTGCGATTGGCTTGCTGCTGCTCAGTGCGGCAGTGATTTGGCCAACACTGATTGTTGCATTGGTCATCATGGTGATCGGTGCGGGTGTGGCAAGCCCATCTTTGAGTGCGCTCGTTGCAAACTCAGCCGATGACGATCGTCGTGGCGAAGCACTCGGCGTTCAGCAGTCGGCATCGGCACTCGCGCGAGTACTTGGTCCACCACTTGCCGGTTTGGCTTTTGATCACATCGGCATTGGTGCTCCGTTTAGCGTTGGCGCAGCGATATATGTGATTGCAATTTTTGTTGCATTCAAAAAAGTCAAATGAACGATCAGCAACTCATGGGTTACGAGCCCTCGCTCGATGGCATCCGCGCATTCAGTGTGCTCGCGGTGATGCTGTATCACGCAAACATCGCGTGGTTGCCTGGTGGGTTTTTAGGTGTCGAGGTATTTTTTGTTGTCAGCGGATTTCTCATTACGTCATTGCTGATTGAAGAGCGCGAATCGACTCGACGGATCGACCTCAAACAATTTTGGATTCGACGTGCGCGACGCCTCTTGCCTGCGCTTGTTGTGATGTTGGCCGCCACGGCTATTTGTGTGGCGTTTTACGCCACCGACTCTGCACCCGATTTTCGTCGCGACTTGTTGCCATCACTTGGCTATTTTTCTAACTGGTGGCAGATCTTTGCCGTAGACACTCCATACTTTGCCGCGAGCTCACTGCCGGTCTTGCGACATCTGTGGTCGCTCGCAGTGGAAGAGCAGTGGTATCTCATTTGGCCACTGTTGTTCACGTTTATATTTGGAGCAAAGTGGATGCGCCCAAAGATCTCAGGCGCGCTTTTGCTTTTATGCAGTGGCGCAATCATGTTTGCGACCGCACTTCGTTTTGTGCAAGATGATGAAACTCGTACCAACTTTTTATACCTCAGCACAGTCACTCGTTCGAGCGGTCTTTTGCTCGGTGCAGCGGTCGCAATGTTGTGGAGACCATGGCGTAAAACCTCGCCTTCGAGTTGGTGGCGATCATCGGTAGCTGACGCTTTTGCAGTCGCATCCATCGCAGTGATTGGCGTACTCATGGCCACTGTGCATGTGGCCGATGCTCCGCTATATCAAGGTGGCTTGGCTGTTACGACCATTGCATCTGCTGTGATCATCGCTGTCGTTATGCGACCCAACGGTCTATTTGTCAAAAAGTTTTTCTCGCAAGAACTTTTTGTCGAAATCGGTCGCCGCTCATATGGGTTATATCTCTGGCATTGGCCTATTTTTGTCATCACACATGCACGTGACTCGGGTAATCGCTTGGCCGTTGCACTGGCACTCACCATCATCATCAACGAATTTGTCTATCAATACGTCGAGATCCCCACTCGCCAAGGGGCACTTGGTAATTGGTGGCGCAACCGACAACAATTGAGTGCGATGCATCGCCGACTTCCCTTACTTATTGCCGCCGTAGTAGTTGCTTCCCTTGGCATTACGGGAGTAAAGGTTGTTGGCATTGAAGCACGTGACCTCTCGATTGATACATCAACTGCCAACGTGATCTTCTCAGTGCCAACCACTGTTGCCTCCGCATCCTCATTGCCTGCAGCATCAACGACATCAACGACCATTGCAAAATTGCCACGCAAGTTGGTGATTGTTGGCGACTCTCAAGCTCATTCCCTGGCCATCAATAAACCGTCGGGGATGGAAAAGACTTTTGTCGTTGCCGATGGCTCAATTGATGGTTGCGGCATCTACGACAGGGGAGTCGGCGTTGGTGGTACGAATGGGAATTTCCGCCGCAATTTTGCAAACTGTGTCGGCTTTGAAAAAAAATGGGCCAAGTCAGCAACAACAGCTAGAGCAGATGTAGCGCTCGTGGTGATTGGTGCATGGGAAGTGCTCGATCTCAAGATCAATGGTTTTACATTTGCAGTCAACACTTCGCCCGCCGACACGATGTTTCGCACGCAAATGAAACGAGGCATCGATGCATTGCGCTCAACAGGTGCAACAGTTGCGTTGCTCGAGGTTGCGTGCATGCGACCAGTCGACTCAAAGGGAGGTCCGGTACCCGCGCTTCCACAGCGAGGCGACGATACGCGCACAAGTCATCTCAATGATTTGTTGCTTGAGATCGCGGCGCCAGAAGATGATGGCGTATTTTTTATCAGTGGTCCGAAGGAATGGTGTTCAGATCCAAAAATTTCAACGAGCCTTTCCTACAGGTGGGATGGCGTGCATGCCTACAAGCCGGGCGCAAAACTCATTTTTGAAACGATTGCATCATCGGTCTTGAAATTGCCTGTTGCAAAGTAGCAATTGCTAGAGAAAAGCGGCCTGAAGAACAAATGTGGCAGACAGGTCTACTACACGGTAACTTATTGCCATGACCGAATTTTCACTTGCCCTCAACGATGACCAACTTCAAATCAAAGATTGGATTCATCAGTTTGCTGTTGACACCATTCGTCCTGCCGCACATGAGTGGGATGAAAAAGAAGAGTTCCCTTGGCCGATCGTGCAAGAGGCAGCAAAGATTGGTTTGTACGGTCTCGACTTCATCATGAATGCAATGGCAGACCCAACTGGTCTCACCATGGTGGTTGCTATTGAAGAAATGTTTTGGGGCGACGCCGGGATTGGAATGGCAATCATGGGCTCTGGCCTCGCTGCTGCAGGCATTGCCGGCAACGGCACACCAGAGCAAATGATGGAGTGGGTGCCACAGTGTTATGGCACTGCAGATGATGTGAAGGTCGGTGCATTTTGTGTGAGCGAACCAGACGCAGGTAGCGACGTGTCCAACTTGCGCACGCGCGCGGTGTACGACGAAGCAAAAGACGAGTGGGTGCTCAACGGCACAAAGGCTTGGATCACCAACGGTGGTATTGCCAACGTGCACGTAGTTGTTGCAGCAGTTGATCCAGAACTCAAAGGCCGCGGTCAAGCGAGTTTTGTTGTTCCGCCAAACACAAAAGGTTTGTCACAGGGACAGAAATATATGAAGCACGGCATTCGCGCTAGCCACACAGCAGAAGTAGTGCTTGAAGATGTTCGTATTCCTGGCCGATGCCTACTTGGCGGCAAAGAAAAACTTGATGCCAAACTTGCGCGATATCGCGAAGGCACGTCGAGCGGTAAGCAACCAGCAATGGCAACGTTTGAAGCAACACGTCCGGCAGTTGGTGCTCAGGCACTTGGTGTTGCTCGTGCTGCATACGAATACGCACTCGACTACGCCAAAGAGCGCAAAGCATTCGGCAAGCCGATCATCATGCATCAAGCCATCGCGTTCAAGCTCGCCAACATGATCACCCAGATCGACGCGGCACGCTTGCTCATCTGGCGCGCATCGTGGCTTGCAAAAAATGGTGGCTACAAAAATGCAGAAGGCTCACAGAGCAAGTACTTCGCTTCTGAAATGTCTGTCAAAGTCACCGAAGATGCAATTCAAATTTTGGGTGGCTACGGCTACACACGCGAGTATCCAGTAGAGCGCTGGCACCGTGACGCCAAGATTC
>JBJOEQ010000110.1:0-17393 GCA_046049195.1 Actinomycetota bacterium
CACTTGGGCCAGCAAAACGACTTTGTGTAAACACACCAGCAGCCGAGCAAGTACCGTCGGCAACAACGAGCGTGAAGTCGTCAGTTGTGTCCTTGATGCCAATGTTTGCTACGTGGGAACGAAACCCGAGTGGAAGCTGAACTGTCATGATGGGTTTTGCGCTGCTTAGTTGCCGGCGAAGTGCTTTTCAAGATTTTCAAGAGTTTTGGTCATGAACTTCTCATTGCTTTTCATTGAGCCCCTGAGCTTGAGAATCAGAACTGACTTGCTTCCGTTGTAATCAAATTGCTCAACAACTTTTGTACCGCCATCAACAGGTTCAAGGATGTAGCGCCAAATGTGACCACCAAGGTGTCGCCAAGCAATACAACGATTTTCTTTAAATTCAACAACGGTGTTGGTCATCTTGTACGGAAAGCCGATTTTCATTTCCATCGTAAACTTTGCGTCGAGTGATAAACGTGGTGGAGCAGAAACTCGCGCGGCCTTAACACTGCCCGAACCATCGATCTTTGAATGTTGACGTGGATCTGCAAGAACTTCAAAAATGAGCCCAGGGGCTGCTGGCACAAATCGCTCGACTGAAACTATTTTGGTTTTTGTGTCGTGAGTCATGTGTTCAGGCTAGGCGAGTGACTGCACCACAGCATCGCCACATCGGCGGCCAGAATACAAAGCGCCTTGGATGGAGCCCGTGTCGCGATGGTCACCACACACAAATCGACCGTCTCCAAGTGACACTCGCTGCTTGGGCGAGAATGGTGCGGATTGAACAGGACCTCCGTGACTAATCGCGTAGGTGCGCAAATGTTTCCATGTGTCAACTTGTGGCCCCCACCATTCGCGCAATTGTTGTCGAGCAAGTTGCTCAAGATTTCCAGAGATCACACCAGGGAGCGCTGCGGCAATGAGGTGTTTGCCAGGCGGTGCGTATGACGGCGCGACATTGCTGATAATTGCGACATTGAGCACAGGGCCTTTGCCGGAGCCATCGAGGATGACATATTTTTTATTGTTTGGGGGAGTGTCGGCAGAAAAATATACGCATCCGGCGGTGCGGGATTGCACGGGCGGCAAATTGAGCAAGATCGATGCACTTGGGCCGTCGGTAGCGACCACAACTGCTCGTGCAGCAATGCGCTCGCCAGTGCGCAGAGTGACCATCGTTCCGTCAAGCGATTCGACAGGTGAATTGAGGTGGATGGTGTTGGGGTGCAGGCGGGATGCAAGTTGCTCGGGAAGAGCCTGCATGCCGTGTGCTGGCAACACGCTTTGGCCTTCGCTCAGTGAGCGAAAAATAATGTCGAACATGCGTCGCGATGTGGCCAATTGTGGATCCAGTTGGACACCGCCAAAGAGTGGTTTGAAGAATGTCCCAATCATGCGCGGTGAAAAACCTGCGCTGCGAAGTGCGTCGAGTGTCGACATGTCTGCATTGCGCAATAATTTGGGAGCAACACCGCGCAACACGCGCAGTCGCAACAGCACGATGCGCAATTTGTCGATCACTGTGCCAATCGGAGCAAATGTGGTGGCAAGTAATGTCGAAGGTTTGCGAAATGGATCTGAAACAACATGGCCTTTTCCACGACTACTATTTTTGTTTTTGATCCAAACAAGTGCGCCAGGGTCAAACGATTGCAAGTCGAGTGCCTCCATATCAACTTGTGTGGCGAGTTCTGGATACGCGGTGAGCAGTACTTGGAATCCGCGGTCGAGTAAAAAGCCGTCCACCTTGTCGGTGCGCACGCGTCCACCAACCGCATCTGAAGATTCGACAATCACAACACTCAATCCACTCTGTTGAATCTGTCGTGCAGCAGCCAGACCAGACAGACCAGCGCCGATGACAACGACATCGACCTGAGCGGGGAGCAACATGTGCTGAGTTTATTTTTTGAGCAACGCGCGCAAGGCCACTTCAAGCGTTGGATGCACGAATTGGTAACCACTCGCATTGAGCGCCGCAGGGATAACTCGTTGTCCTGTAAATAGCAATGCATCAGCAAGCTCTCCGCCAAGTATTGCTTTTGGTGCAAACGGTGGGATTGGAAGAAAGGCTGGGCGCTTCACTACGCGTGCGAGCGTGCTGGTGAACTCTGCGTTGGTGACAGGGTTTGGCGCAGTGAGGTTGACAGCGCCACTTACGTTGGCGGTCAACAAATGTTCAATTGCGCCAACCTCATCATCGATTGAGATCCAGCTTTGCCATTGCTTGCCATTGCCAAATTTGCCGCCAAGACCAAGTTGGAATAAGGGCAGTTGCTTTTTGAGCGCACCACCCTGCGGGGTGAGCACAATGCCGGTGCGCAACAATACGGTACGAACTCCAGCATCGGATGCAGGCTTTGCCTCATGCTCCCATTGCTCGCAAACGTCGGCAAGAAAACTTGTGCCATGGGTGCTGACTTCGGTGAGTTGCTCTTCGCCGCGCGGGCCATAGATGCCAATTGCCGAACCCGACAAAAACACAGAGGGTTTTTGGTTCATGCTGGCAATTGTGGTTGCGAGCAAATTAGTAGTGATAGTGCGACTCTCCAAAATCTCACGCTTATACGACGCTGTCCATCGCTTGTCACCGATGCCGGCACCCGAGAGATGGATTACTGCATTGGCTCCATCAAGTGCCGCTGCGCTGAGTACACCAGATTTTGGGTCCCACATGATTTCGCCAGTGCTGGCAGCACGACGAACAAGGCGCACAACGTCGTGACCATGGTTTTGCAACTGCGCAACAAGTTGTTTGCCGATGAGCCCACTGGCTCCAGAGATCACAATTTTCATATTGTCAGACTAGACAACAAATCACGGAATAACGATTGGCACCGATGTGACAACAGTATTTGGCCTAAACAACAAACGGGCCTTGATAGCAAGTGCCGACTGGTTGTGGAGCCACTGTGATCGCACACTGGTAACAAACTCGGGAATAATGACGGTGATCAAGTCATCGTCGTATTCGGCATCTAGTTCGTTAATGCGGTTAAGGATTGGCTCGGTGAGGTCACGATATTCGGAAGTAACTGTCTGAAGCTCGACATCGGACAGATTGAACCTGACCCAGGCCTCGTCAATCTTTTGGCGGTCTTCCGCGGTCTCTACTACCGAGATCGCAATCAATCTGTCTGGGCGCAGACTCTGTGCGTAACGAATCGCTTGAAGGGTTCCTTGATTGACCGAACCTACGAGCACGATGACGAAGTGAGTATGGAATGGTGCGGTGTAACCATCTTGTACATTGAGGAAACTTCGAACTCGTGTGTAGTGACGATTAATAGCCACAAAGCAAAAGACAAGAGTTGGGATCAGTACCGCAGGAATCCATGCTCCATCGGCAAACTTGACAACAACAACGACCCCTGCAACCAGTGCGGTTGTCGATGCACCAAATGCCGACATCACCGCACGCGGAATCCAGCCGGGTTCTTTCAATTTGCGATGCCGTACAAACATTCCCGCTTGGCTCAGTGTGAAACCGGTGAATACTCCAACCGCATAAAGAGGTATGAGTGCGTTGACGAGTCCACCGAAAATGATGACGAGTGCACCAGATGAGACTCCAAGAAAAATCACTCCGTTAGAAAAGACGAGTCGGTCGCCACGATTCATGAACTGCCTAGGCATGTAGTTATCTTTAGCAATGATCGACGACAACCGTGGGAAGTCTGCATAGCCCGTGTTGGCAGCAAGAATCAAGATTCCAAACGTGGCAAATTGTGTGATGAAGAAAAAGATGTTTCGACCGCCATAGACCTGCTCTGCCAACTGGGCGAGCACGGTATCTCTAATTAGACCCTCATGGTCTTTGAGTGGCTGAAGGTGTTGTGCGAGAACACTGAGCCCAAAGAAACTCGTGCCAAGAATGAAAGCCATGATCACGAGAGTGATGGAAGCATTTTTGGGTTCTGGTTTTTTGAATGCAGGCACACCATCGGCAACTGCTTCGATACCAGTGAGTGCAACTGCTCCCGAAGAGAAAGCCTTGAGGAAGAAAAATAATGTCACGCTATTTGTTTGGGAAAGGAGTTCTTTGGCAACTTCAGAATCATGACTGATCGGGGGTAGGTCCATAAAGAAAACTTTAAAAAGTCCGACCCCGATGAGTGAAAAGAGACAGATGATGTACAGGTACGTTGGCGGCGCAAAGAGTGATCCAGACTCTTTGAGGCCGCGAAGATTGGCAATCGTGATCAGTGCAATAAAGCCAACACATAACTCAACTCGGTACGGCGCCATTCCATTGAACGCCGAGATGATTGCGGCGGTACCACCTGCAACAGAGACCGCAACGGTGAGGATGTAATCGACGAGCATTGATCCACCCGCGACCAATGAAGGGTATTTGCCCAAATTTTCTCGCGAAACTACGTATGAGCCTCCACCATTTGGGTAGGCGAAAATAGTTTGGCGATAACTACTCACAACGATGGCAAGCAAGACCACCACCATGATGGACAATGGGACGAGATTGTTATACGCGGCGACACCTGCACCAGCCAGCGACAAAAATACGATCAGGATCTCTTCGGTTGCATAAGCGGTAGACGAGATGGCATCGCTTGCAAACACGGGCAAAGCAATTTTCTTAGGAAGCCGATGATGGGCGTCGTCAGCGGACGAGATTGGTTTACCGATGAAAAACCGTTTAACCGCACTGGATTTAGTTGATGTAGCCATAAGCGTTGTAAAGCCTGCCACACGAAGGCCTCTTAATGCGATTAATTCGCCTACGCTGTTTGACTGTCAAGGAAACTAGGAGACCAAAGTGCATGTAGTCATAGTTGGATGTGGGCGGGTTGGCTCGACTTTGGGTCGAGAGCTCACCGCTGCTGGCCACACCGCGGCTGTCATAGATCGCAAGCCAGAAGCGTTTTCGCGGCTAGGTGAATCGTTCACTGGTCAGAAGATCACCGGAATCGGTTTTGATCGCGAGGTTTTGATCGCTGCTGGCATCGAACGAGCTGGCGCACTTGCAGCGGTTACCAATGGCGACAACTCAAACATTTTGATTGCCCGTGTTGCTCGTGAAGAGTTTGGGATTGAGCGAGTGGTGGCGCGTATCTATGATCCGAAACGCGCCGAAATTTATGAGCGACTTGGCATCGCCACTGTTGCGACCGTCAAGTGGACATCTGAGCGCATCTTGCGACGTATCTTGCCAGAGTTGCCTGCAGTTGAGTGGACAGACCCGAGCGCCTCGGTCGTGCTTGTTGAGCGAGAAGTGCCAAAACATCTGATTGGGCAACGAGTTACAACTATCGAAACAGCATCAGCCCGTGTTGTTGCTGTGCGCAGACTCGGCTCGGCAATGATTCCAAATGCTGACACCATTGTTCAAGAAGGTGATGTTGTGTATGTCGCATCAGAGATTGCTTCGCTGAGCCAATTTGATGCAAGCCTTGCATCAGCACCAAACGGAAAGGGTCACTGAACATGAAGGTGGTCATTGCGGGTGGGGGCAGTGTTGGCAGGTTTACTGCACAACAACTTTTTGAATCTGGACATGAAGTAACGATTATCGAAAGTGATCGTGCAGTCGTCCGCGAGTATGGGCAGTCGAGCACAACAACTGGAGTCAAGTGGCACCAGGGTGATGCATGCGACGTAACCGTGCTTGCTGCAGCCGGAGTAACACTTGCTGATGTTGTTGCATCTGTAACTGGTGACGACGAAGACAACCTTGTGGTGTCGCTCTTGGCAAAGCAAGAGTTTGGTGTTCCACGGGTAGTTGCTCGCGTCAACAACCCAAACAACTATTGGATGTTTAATGACATGTGGGGCGTAGATGTTTCGGTGTCGACGCCGCACCTCATCACGAGCCTGGTGCAAGAAGCAGTGACCGTCGGAGCATTTGTGCGCTTGATGCAACTCAAGGGTGGCAAGGCAGAGCTCGTTGAGGTCACGTTGGCAGAGTCATCGCCTGCGAAAGACAAAGCACTTTCCGAGTTGCAGTTTCCACGCAGCGCAACTGTTGTTGCCATTGTGCGCGACGAGCGCGTGCTGGTGCCTGACAAAGCCACTGTGTTGCGCGTGGGCGACGAAGTAATGGCGCTGATCTCTGAAGACGCCGAAGCCGCAGTGCAAAAAATATTGGTTGGCTAACCGGCAACTATTTTTGTAGCGCTACTTTGCGGCGTTACTCTGCAGCTTGCGGTAACAGTGTGTATGCAGGGTTAAGAAAAACCATACTGTTGCGTTCTCGATAGGCGACACCTTCAACTGCGATGCATCCACCGTGTTCGATGCCGGCAATGTGGCGACGACCACTGAAAATAACAGTGACCTGACCTGTCCCATCGTTGATCACAATTTCCATTGATGGGATTCCAGACCTTGGTTTCATGGTCATGCGCTTCACCTCGCCGCACACCTTGACCTTGGTGCGGACAACAACTTCTCCGAGCGGTGTCAGATTGAGGTCGATGAATTTGTCAACGAGACGTTCGGCATCCAACTCTCTGATGCCTTTGTTGGCCGACTTCATCATATTTTTTAGACCCATCAGGATCCTCCCAACTTCTCGAGCATCGCCGCCAACGAAACTTCGTCCATGGCGCCTACATCTGTTTGTGCTGTGCCATTTTGTTGGATGAACACCCATGCTGGTTGATACGGCACTTCGAACTGCGCAAAAATTAGACCATCGTTATCTTTGACATTTGGAAATGTGAGTTGATGTTTTGTAATGAACTCTTGCATCGATTGTTCTGATCCATTCCATGCCACGCCAATGATGTGTATTTTGCCCGCAAATTGTTTGTTCATCGCCTCGACCGAGGGCGCTTCAAAGTTGCACGTAGTTCAACCAGGTGCCCAGAACCAAAGCGCAACAGGAGACTTCTCTAATTCAGATTGCAAATTGATATCGCCACCGCCAACGAGGGTCGCATTGAAATCAGTGGTTGATGTTGATTGCGCTTGACTCACCGAATCGGTTGTCTGAGTAGATGCATCGGCTCCGCATGAAACGGCGGTAAGAGCAAGAATGCCGATGAATAGTGCTTTGCTTATGGATCGCATATGACTCATATTACTCAAACAAACAAAGGCGCACTGATCTAGGCTGAGGTTTGGATGAGTACTCGTAAATTGATTTTGTGGGCGCTGATATGTGGCGTAGTGATTCTGATTGCGGGCACTGCAAAGTTGTTTCAAACGTCGCAAAAACCAGTTGAAGTGCAGTTGCTTGCCTTGGGCGACATGGTGACGCTTGGCGACATGACTGTGAGTGTGACCGCATTGCGTGACACTGCAGATCAAACTTTGGTGGACGTGACGATGGTGGGGGTTGCAGAGGCTCAAGCGATGGACGGATGGAAGATGCTTGCATCGGGCGAAGTGTCTGACCCGGTGATGCTGCCAGTTGGTGCAGGCACCGAATGCACACTCACAAAACTCGCTGAAACGCTTACGTGCACCGTTGCATTCCCTGTGTCTGAAGGCACGCGCACCGTTGCCTATATTCGTGCAGGCGAGCAACGACAATGGGCGACTGCGCCCTGATGCTCAAGCGTTATCGTTACCAATGATGATTCGTTGGAGGTGGTGAGTACGGTCGAGCAATTTGATCTCGTGGTCATTGGTGGTGGCCCAGGTGGCTACGCCGCTGCTTTTTATGGCGCGTCGGCAGGTCTCAACGTTGCGTTGATTGAGCGCGACACAATTGGCGGTACATGCTTGAACCGCGGGTGCATTCCGGCCAAAGCCTTTTTGGAAACTGCTGCAGTCAACCGACACGTGATGCACGCTGCGGATTTTGGTATCAATGCCACCGCAACTGGTGTTGACTTTGGTGTTGCACAAAAGCGCAAACAAACAATCGTCAACAATTTAGTAAAAGGTCTTACTGGGCTCACAAAATCAAAGAAAGTCACCTACATTCTTGGCACTGGTTCACTTGGCGCAAACCGCACGGTGAGTGTGCAATTGTCGGCCGGCGGTACTCAAGAGCTGCAAGGTCGCAACATTGTGTTGGCTGCTGGTTCGGTACCGCGCACGATCCCTGGTTTTAGTGCCGGCGGACCAATTATGACGTCGGACGAAGTGCTGATGCTCGACAAAATTCCTGCGCGCATCGCAGTTATCGGTGGCGGCGCAATTGGCTGTGAGTTTGCATCCACATTTGCCGACCTCGGTTCAACGGTGACGATTCTTGAAGGTCTGCCAAAGATCCTTCCTGGTCTCGACCCGGATGTTGCTGCAGTTGTTGTCAAGAGTTTTAAGAAAAAGAACATCGATATTCGTACTGGCGTCAAAGTCAATGGTCACGAACCAACGACTAGTGGCGGCACCACGGTGTTGTTTGGTGAGGGCGAGCGACTCGATGTTGACGCAGTCATCGTGTCGGTTGGTCGCAAACCGTTCACTGATCATCTTGGGTTGACTGGTACCGCAGTAAAAGTTACTGATCGTGGGTTCGTCGATGCCGACGGGTTTTGTTTGACGGGTGAACCAGGTGTGTATGCGGTTGGAGACCTCATCAATACTCCGCAACTGGCGCACGTTGCTTATGCCGAAGCGATTGTGGCAATCAAGCACATGCGCGGCGAAAAGGTATATCCCGTGATGTATGACAGAGTGCCGTGGGCAATTTATTGTCACCCTGAAGTTGCATGGTCTGGGCCGTCTGAAGAAGAGGCGCGCGCAAAGGGGCATGATGTCGTTGTTGCCAAGCACCAATTTCGAGCAAATAGTCGCGCGATGATCATCGGCGAGACCGAGGGACTTGTGAAAATCATTGCCAAGAAAAATGCTGATGGTACGGCAGGCCAAGTGCTCGGCGTGCACATGGTTGGTCCGTGGGTAACCGAACAGTTATCGGGCGGTTACTTGGCGGTCAACTGGGAAGCAACAGTGGAAGAAATCTCTGAATTCATCATGCCGCACCCTTCATTGTCAGAGTTGTTTGGTGAAACTGTGATGTCGTTGACTGGTCGCAGCATCAATGCTTAAGAAAACTCACACGCGATTACAGGAGAACCATGGCTGACATCACACTTCCACAACTTGGAGAAACGGTCACCGAGGGAACTATCACCAAATGGTTTAAAAAAGTTGGCGACACAGTTGCTGCTGACGAGCCACTGTTTGAAGTTTCAACTGACAAGGTGGACACCGAAGTGCCATCGCCAATTTCTGGAACACTCACCGAAATTAGGGTTGCCGAAGGCGACACTGTGCCAGTTGGAACAGTGATTGCCGTTGTTGGAGTCGCTGGCGCTGCACCCGTGCCAACTACTGCTCCTGCACCAGCTCCGGTTGTTGCTGCGCCTGTTGTTGCTGCACCCGTGCCAACTCCTGCTCCTGCACCAGCTCCTGTTGTTGCTGCACCTGTGCCAGTTGCAACTGCTAATAAGTTGCTCTCACCAGTTGTGCGCAGGTTGGTTGCCGAACACGGCATCGATGTAAACGCATTGGTTGGCAGCGGACCTGGCTCGCGAATCACACGCGAGGATGTGCTCGATCACATCGATCGCAATGGTCTCAAACTAACGCCTGCTGCTGCGTCTGTGCCAGTTGTTACTGTGCCAGTTGTTGCAGCACCTGCTCCTGCTGCTGCACCAACTCCTGCGCCCGCACCCGCACCAGTGTCGCGTCCGGTTGTGGTGTCAAGCGAGCGCGAGCAAGTAATTGCGCTGACAAAGATTCGCAAGCTCACTGGCTCACACATGATCATGTCGAAGAGCACGAGCCCACACGCATTCAGTGTTGTTGAAGTCGATTACGCCAATGTCGATCGTGCGCGCACTGCAATCAAAGAATCGTGGAAAGCCGGAGAGGGATTTAGTCTCACGTATCTTCCATTTATTTCGCGCGCGATCGTGGATGCACTGCGTGAATTTCCGCATCTCAACGCTTCCATTGATGGTGACAACCTCATTGTGCATGGCTATGTTGACTTGGGGATTGCTGTCGATCTGGATTACACAGGTCTCCTCGTGCCAGTGGTACGTAATGCGGATGGCAAGCGAATTCGGGCCATCGCGCGCGAGATCAATGACCTCGCCTCACGTGCGCGCAATCGCAAATTGTCGCCAGACGAAATTCAGGGTGGCACATTTACGATCTCAAATAATGGTTCTGCTGGGTCAGTACTGACCATGCCGATCATTAATCAACCTCAAGTCGCGATCATGTCAACCGATGCGATTGTACGAAAACCTGTTGTGGTTACATCTTCGGATGGCAGCGAGAGCATCGCAATTCACCCTGTAGGCAACTTGTCAATGTCTTGGGATCATCGCGCATTCGACGGTGCATACGCAGGCCGGTTCTTGGCACGCGTCAAACAGATTCTTGAAACACAAGATTGGTCAGCCGAACTCTAAGAGCGGAATAATTCATGAGTAACTCATCGACAGCACTTCATGTCAGGTGGCTTGGTCGTGTGCCATATCGCGAAGCCCTCGCATTGCAATCTGGATTGTTTGAACACGGGGTGGATCAACACTTGTTGTTGCTCGAGCATCCACATGTTTTTACCTACGGGCACACAGCAGACCTGACAAATAATCTGCGCTGCGAGCCAGTGGCGGTGGGTGTCGAGTTGGTGCAGGTGCAACGCGGCGGCGACATCACCTATCACGGGCCTGGCCAGTTGGTTGGCTACCCGATATTGAGTTTGCCGGCAAAGCATGGCACTGATGGCCCCGCTGACACTCGCTCCTATATATATGACGTTGAGCAATTGATCATAGACACGCTGACTCAACTGGGCGTGCGCGATGCAGGGCGAATGGGCGAGTTTCCTGGCGTTTGGCTAGATCCAAATACAGACAGCGCTCGAAAGATTTGTGCGATCGGTGTGCGGGTGGGCAGTGGTTCCACCGATCGTCGAACAATGCACGGATTTGCACTCAATGTCTCAACCGACATGACATTTATGCGCGAGCACATCGTGCCGTGCGGCATTGCCGACTATGCGGTCACGTCATTGTTGGAGGAGGGCATTGATGTGTCAATGAACGATGTTGTTGACATCGTTGCGCAATTGGCTCAATCGAGATGGGGTTCGCAACACAACACGCGAGCCGATGTGGCATGGAAGCACAGCCCGCAAGATCTCTCTGCATTTTCGAGAGGCGAAGGCGCAGGTGAACCAGTGCGCATGATCAAGCGACTTGAACAAGCAGGCGTCACAGACGGATTAAGTATTTCGGTGCGTAAACCAGAGTGGATTCGTCCACATGTGCAACACACTGACGAGGTGTTGAAAACAAAGCGCACACTGCGCGATCTCAATTTAGTGACCGTGTGCGAACAAGCAGGGTGCCCAAACTTGAGTGAGTGTTGGAACGATGGCACCGCAACATTTATGGTGCTGGGTGAAAGATGCACGAGGGCCTGTGGATTTTGTTTAATAGACACGCAAAAACCGCTACAACCCGATGCCGACGAGCCGCGCCGAGTGGCCGAAGCAGTGCAGCGAATGGGTCTTGAGTTTGCCGTGCTCACCATGGTGGCTCGAGATGATTTGATGGATGGCGGAATGCAACATGTGGTTGACACTGTTCGCGCTATTCGAATGATGAATGTTTCTGCAAAAGTTGAGACATTGATTTCTGACGTCAAAGGCGCTGATGCGCTGGATATTTTGATCGCCGAGCGACCCGACGTCTTCAACCACAACATCGAGACAGTTGCCAGACTGCAACGCGCAGTGCGACCATCGGCTGGATATGCGCGCAGCCTTTCGGTGCTGGCACGAGGTCGTGCTGCTGGTCTCACAACAAAGTCAGGAATGATTGTGGGCATGGGTGAGACGCGCCAAGAAGTAGAGGAAACCCTGATTGATTTGGCCAGTGTTGGCGTGCAAATTGTCACCATTGGGCAGTATCTGCGACCTACAACCAATCATCTTCCTGTTGCTCGATTTGTAGAGCCCCAAGAGTTTGATCAGTACAAGGCTTTTGGCGAGAGTCTTGGTATGCAACATGTGCAGTCAAGCCCGCTCACTCGCTCCAGTTATCACGCCAAACACGCACATGGGCAATCGCAACTCGTACTCCATGCATAGTTATGTCTAGTTTGGCAATAAAGTAGAAACGAACATGACGAAGACCATCGCATCCACATCTGATTACTCTGCACGCATTGCAAAAGTGCGCGCCGCAATGGTGTCCAAGCAAGTTGATGCTGCATTGCTGTCTGTCGGTCATGATCTTCCGTACTTGTCGGGTTATTTTGCAATGCCACTCGAACGTCTCACCATGTTGGTGATTCCTCAAAGTGGCGAAGTGACGATGGTGGTGCCACGACTTGAGGTCGCACGCGTAACACCGCAACCCGGAGTTTTTTCGATCACTGCGTGGGGGGAAACAGAAAACCCAGTGGCAATTGTTGCCAAGTTGCTTGGTGGTGCAAAGTCAATTGCGGTTGGCGACCAAATGTGGGCCAGATTTTTGGTTGAGCTGTTACCACTTGTGCCCGGTGCAAGCTTTGTTCGTGCGGTGGATGTTGTTGGTGCACTTCGGATGAGTAAAGATGCGAGCGAGATCGCGGCACTTGTTGCCGCAGGCGCAGCAGCAGATCGGGTCGCTCTACAACTCCATTCGGGACAGATACCTCTTATTGGTCGCACCGAAGCCCAGGTGTCAGCCGACATCTCGGCACGGTTGATTGCAGAAGGTCATGACGTCGTTAACTTTGCAATTGTGGCCGCCGGAGAAAATGCCGCGAGCCCACACCATCACGCAGGCTCGCGTGTCATTACAAAAAACGAGATTGTGTTGTGCGACTTTGGTGGCACAATGAACGGCTATTGCAGTGATATCACGCGTTGCGTGTATACGGGCAAGCCAGCAGCCGATGTGGCAGCAGCGTATGAAGTGTTGTTTGCATCACAAGCAGCCGGTGTTGCCGCGGGTGTCGTTGGTGCAGCGTGCCAAGACGTCGACAGTGCGTCACGACGCGTCATTGAAGCAGCAGGATTTGGCGAATACTTTGTGCATCGCACCGGACACGGCATTGGCATGGAGGCACACGAAGAGCCCTACATGGTCAGCGGAAATACTTTGCCTATCGCCGCTGGTCATGCGTTTAGCGTCGAGCCCGGCATTTACATTGCGGGCAAGTGGGGCATGCGCCTAGAAGACATTGTTGTAGCAACGCATACGGGGCCAGTGTCGATGAATACTGTCAACCATGCGCTCGTTACGGTCGAAGCCTAAGTACATCGTTTCACAATGATTCATCTCGACGCCGCAACAGTGCTATTGCAATGGGCTGTTGGCGGTCTTGCATTTTTGTGGTTCACCACTCGGCGTCACGAAATCGGACTTGGGTATGCAATGTTGCTACGCATTACATACGGCGTGTTTGCCGCTGGCGCCTGTGGGCTTGGGTTGCGCTACGGCGTCGAGCCAGTGCGAGAAGTATCGGCAGTTGCTGTTGCGGTCGCAGCATTTGCGCTCATTCGCAACAAGCGCTCAAAGTTTGATCTCATCGCGCCGTTGTTGGGAATTCCTGGCATCATCGTTGCTGGTTTTGCTGCTGTTGCGGATGGTGGCGCAGGGGACTATGCGGTATCACTCATCAGAGTCGTCGTGGGCACATTATTTCTTGGTGCGGTGAGCGACACGATGCTGCTTGGTCACTGGTATCTCGTGCAGCCAGGAATGCCACGCAAACTCATCAACGAAATTGTTGATGCTGTGATTTATCTGTGGCCGCTCGAAGTCATTGCGCTGTTATTGCCAACGGGCATGATCAGCGTGCTCAATGGAACGATTGACGATGGTTGGGACGGTGTGTTGGGGTGGTTTTGGCTGGCATCGGCAATCGTCACTGGTGTGCTCGCACTCGTGACTCGCGCAGCGCTCAAGGAGCGCAGTTATTCAGCAGTGATGGCTGCAACTGGTTTGATGTACTTGGCGATCCTCACTGCGTTCTGCACAGACATTGTTGCTCGAGCACTGCTCGCTAGTTAACGCCACCCAACCAACTCTTTTTGTATTCACGCGCTCTCAATGGTTATTGATTTAGTACCAAGCGGGGTCTATAGTGGGCACTTGGAGGAATACATGAAACCACAAACAATTTTGAAGACGACAACACTGTTGGCGGCAGCAGGAAGTTTGGCCATGAGCGTATTTTTGTATTTCAAGGGCACTGGTGAATTTCATCGACTTGATGGTATTTATGTCGGTGTGTGGGTTCCATCTATTTTGTCGCTTGGCGCATTTTTGGTTGCCGGACAAGAAAAGGCGTAACCGCGATGTCGACAGGTGCACTGTTTGGTTTCGGATGCGTCATATTTTTTACTGTAATGACCGGAGTATTTTTGTGGGGTCTCGAGACTGTTAAGGCAATCGCAGAGCGCGACAAATAATTCTGTTGTCAATCAAGTAGGTATTTAGCACGGCGAGTTTGGTGCAACAAGAGCCCACGGGCGTGTGCGTTCTAATGCCAGTCCAAGATCAAGCAACAGTTGTTCGCTGAAGTGACGGCCGTTGATCTGCAACGACACCGGCAAGCCATCGATTAATCCAGCGGGCAGCGAAATTGCTGGGTTGCCATACATGTTTGCGGGAAATGTGAGTTTGCCGTTGTTTCCTGCGCCGGCTTTGACGCCACCAAATGCTGAAGGCAGCGGCCCCTCGGCATTAAACGCAACATCGGGGTTGCTCGCTGTGATCACAAAGTCAACTGCATCAAATATCTCTGCCGTTCGCTGATTCAATATTGCACGTCGTGCCTCGATCTTGGCGCGTGCCTCTGTTCCGTATTTTCCAAATGTGGCTTCAATACCGAAACGCATTTCGGGTGTGAGTACATCGGCACATGCAGGCCAGTGGTCGGCGAGTTGGGTGTGAATCTCGACCATTCCGCTGATTGACCAAGCAGCACCAATGCGGGGCAGTGACGTATCGACAGTAATAATGCGAAGTCCGGTTGTGGTGCATAAGTGCCGCGCGTATTCCTCAAGTTGTGTCCACATGGCTGGCGATACAACTGCGCCGCCCCAGTCGGGAGCAAGCACTGCGGTTTTGCCACGCAATGCATCGGTTTGAGTGCCAAGTTGTGCTTCCCAATTTTCTACACGTTGCAAACTCAGCGGGTCGCGAGAGTCATGGCCGTTACACACATCAAACCAACGTGCTGTGTCGCGGATGCTTCGCGCCATTACGCCGGTATTGACCGTGAGGTTTCCGAGTTCAGTATGTGGAGCGCGCGGAATGCGACCAAAAGTTCCTTTGAGTCCGACAAGACCAGTGAAACCAGCAGGAATTCGAATTGATCCACCGCCGTCGCCACCGGTTGCGATGGTGACGAGACCACCGGCAACTGCAGCAGCACTGCCGCCAGATGATCCACCAGGTGTGCGCCCATGCATCCATGGGTTATGTGTTGCGCCGTTGAGCACAGTGCGCGTGATGTTGACGCCACCAAATTCGCTCGCGGTGCACAAACCAATGTGGTTTGCTCCACCAACTTCTGTTGCACGCTGCACCATCACCGATGTGTAGTTTGCTTTGCGATCTGCAAAAACCACACACGCTTCGGTATACGGCCAACCATTCACCGCGTCTAGTTCCTTTACTCCGAGAGGCACGCCACCAAATGGTTTGGATACGTCGGCCGACTTTGCTCTCTCGAGCGCACCCTCTGGGTCAAGAAATGAAAATGCGTTTAAGTCGCTGCGCTCGATCGCTGCTAGCGAGGCCTGTAACTCTTCGACAGGTGAACGATCCTTTGACCGAAACGCGTCAACAAGCGAAACCGCATCGCCGAGCCATGGAGAATCTGTTGTTGCCATGTATTCAAAGTAGTAGATCAAAACATGCTTTCTATTAGTGTGTTTTTGCACATGAATTCGTCAACATTTCTCGGTCTGAAGCCAGTCAGCAACCACACAGAAACATCTGGATCGTGGTCGATGATTGTGCAGCCTGGGTTGTGTACTGGCAGTGGATTTTTGTGGGGTGGCGCAGGCCTTGCATCGGCTGTATCGGCGATGGAGCAATTCAGTGGTCGGCACTGCATTTGGTCGACCGCGCAATATTTGTCGTATGCCCGACCAGGCGAGGTGATGCATATCGATGTCACGCTTGCGGTTGTCGGGCATCAGATCACTCAGGCGCGCGCAATTTGCCATGTCGGTGAGCGCGAGATTCTCACGGTCAATGCCGCTCTTGGCGAACGCACATTTGAGCATGCACATTTGTTTATACCTATGCCAGACGTGCCAGGCCCGAATGAGCTCGAGAGCCGCAAGCATCGTCACCCTGTCGACGGCACCATTCATGATCGTCTCGAAGAACGGCTCGTGATTGGCCGCGAACTCGAACAACTGGACGGCAAACCAAACAACGGTCGCACAGTGATGTGGGCACACATTCCGGATGTTCTGACTGATGTGGACGCCGCAACTCTTGCTGTGCTTGGCGACTTTGTGCCGATGGGCATTGGTCAGGCACTAGGCGTTCGTGGCGGTGGAAACAGCCTCGATAACACGCTTCGCGTGGTTCGCCTCGTGCCTACCAAGTGGGTCTTGTTAGACATACAGATACAAGGTGTCGAGCGGGGGTTCGGTCATGGGTCGGCAAATATGTTTGCCGAAGATGGAACTCTGCTTGCCACCGCAAGCCAAAGTTGTATAGCCCGAATGTGGAGAGAGTAACAACATGATTCGTCGTAATGGAATGACAGTCCCGCTGCCAGGACACCTGCATGCGCAGCGCGACAAACTTGCGCAACTTGCCGACTGGGGCTACAGCGATATTTGGTCTGCTGAGACCGATGGAGCCGATGCTTTTACGCCACTCGCGCTTGCCGCAGCATGGGAACCACGACTTCGTTTGGGCACTGCAATCGTGCCGGCCTACACGCGCACCGCGCCAGTCATTGCACAAAGTGTTGCAGCACTGGCCGATGCAGCACCTGGTCGATTTGCGATAGGCATTGGTTCGTCGAGCAACGTGATTGTTGAAAAGTGGAATGGCGTGCCATTTGTTGACCCGTACAAAAAAGTGCGCGACGTTGTGCGCTTTATGCACGACGCATTTAGCGGCGAAAAGATCACCAAAGAGTACGACACGTTTTCAGTCAACGGCTTTCGTCTCAGCATTAAGCCCGAACAAAAGCCAACCATCTTGGTTGCCGCACTGCGCGAAGGCATGCTCAAGTTGGGTGCGCGCGAAGCAGACGGCGTGATCATCAACTGGCTGTCGGCACAAGACGTGAGCAAAGTCGCAGCAGTTGTCAACGGTGCGGCCAACGGTGTCGAAAAAGAAATCACCGCCCGCATCTTTGTGTGCCCAAGCGAAAACACCGAAACGGTGATGGCCGGCGCCAAGTTTGCAATTGCTGCATATATGAACGTGCCTGTCTATGCCGACTTCCATCGTTGGATGGGTCGCGCACCGTTGTTGCAGGGCATGTGGGACGCGTGG
>JBJOEQ010000111.1:0-14325 GCA_046049195.1 Actinomycetota bacterium
GAGTATCTCGCCACTGGTCGCACGTTTTACACCGTTGAAGGACACTCAAGATTTCTTGACCAAACTCGCGCAGGAGACAAAATAAAGGTGCTCACCCGGGTTTCTTCCTACGACGAGAAGCGCATTCACCTGTGGTCTGAAGTTGTGCGCGAAGACGGCGTTGTGGCATTTACTGCCGAGCACCTGTTTATGCATGTCGACACGTCAACAGAAAAAACATCGCCAATGGGTAGTGACATGTTTGCGTTGCTCAAGCCAATTGCTGATGCCCATGCAAAACTTCCCGCCCCAATTGGTATCGGTCGACATGTCGGCGAACGCCCCGCAAAGTAGCAGCATCTCGCCGCTTGCCCCATGGCAGCCCGGCGATGTGGTTCCCGCGCCCCTCAACATCTATTCGTGTCTTGTCGAACAAGAGTGGGTTGACTACAACGGTCACATGACCGAGGCTGCATATTTGTCCGCCTTTGGCTGGGGTTCCGACGCCCTGTTTACCTATATCGGCGACAACGATGCATACCGAGCCGCTGGCAATTCGTTTTATACAGTCGAAACACACATCGTCTACGGGGACGAGGCTTTTCTGAATGAACCACTTCGCATTGAAACGCGAGTGTTGGATGTGGATGCAAAACGTCTACACATTCATCACACCATGTTCAATGGCGACAATGGCAAGAGGCTTTCGACCACCGAGCAGATGTTGGTGCATGTTGACATGAACGCAGGCAAGTCTGCGCCGATACTGCCCCACGTTGCTGCCGCTCTTGACGCAATCCACAAAAGTCATTCGATACTTCCGACACCAGAAGATGTTGGCAGAATAATGAAGATCAAGAAAAAGTAATCCAAGCACAAAAACGGACAAAGGAACCCCATGCAATTTGCACTCACCGAAGAACAAGAAGCAATCGTTGCCACAACGCGATCATTTGTCGAGCGCGAACTCATCCCCCACGAAGAGCACATTGAGAAGCTTGGCCACGTGCCAAAAGAACTCGAAGAAGAGATTAAAAAGAAGTCAATAGCTGCAGGCATTTATGCGTGCAATATGCCTACCGAATATGGCGGAGGCGGTCTCGATTCGTTTGACACCACTTTGGTCGACCGTGAATTTGGCGCAACGTCATATGCATTGCACTACATCGTTGCTCGCCCGTCCAACATCTTGCGCGCATGCACAGAAAGTCAGATTCAGGAATACCTCATCCCCACCATTGCAGGCGACCGCGTGGACTGCCTGGCCATGAGTGAGCCAGACGCCGGGTCTGACATGCGTGGCATGAAGTGTTCGGCCGTGCGGGACGGTGACGACTGGGTGATCAACGGAACAAAGCATTTCATTTCACACGCCGACATGGCCGACTACGTGATCTTGTTTGCGGCAACCGCCGAAGAACAGACATCAAAGGGTCCAAAGAAAAAGATCACCGGCTTTCTCGTCGACTTCGATACGCCTGGATGCGAGCGTGTGGCGGGTTACAAATGTGTCTCCAACTCGGGATACCACAACCTCATCATCAACTTCGATAACTGCCGCGTTCCAAACAGCAAAGTACTTGGCGAAGTCCACGGTGGTTTTGATGTGGCCAATACATGGCTCGGTGCAACACGACTGCAGGTCGCTGCTGTTTGTGTGGGTCGTGCTCGTCGTGCGCTGAGACTTGCAACCGAATGGGCAGCCACGCGCGAACAATTTGGACAGCAGATCGGCAAGTTTCAAGGCGTGTCATTTAAGTTGGCCGATATGAAGACACAACTTGATGCTGCAGAGTTACTGACGCTTCGCGCAGCATGGAATGATGCGCACGGCAAGTTTGATGACTCTGAAATCGCGATGGCAAAAGTGTTTGCGAGCGAGATGTGCCAATTCGTGACCGACGAAGCCATCCAAATATTTGGCGGCATGGGCTTGATGGACGAATTGCCCCTCGAGCGCATGTGGCGCGATACACGAGTTGATCGCATTTGGGATGGCACGAGCGAGATTCAGCGACACATCATCTCGCGCGGTCTCTTGCGCGAGTTTGGCGGCTGATACATGTCGCAAGTGCACACTGCTCTCGCCCGCATGCTCAACCCAAAGAGCATCGCAGTCATCGGTGGCAGCCCCGCTGCTGCAGTGGTGAGGCAATGTCAAAAGCTTGGTTTCACTGGCGAGATTTGGCCTGTGCACCCAACTCGCAAAGAGATGCATGGTGTTGCGTGTTTTGCTTCAGTCAATGACCTACCTGGAGTTCCAGACGCAGCATTTGTTGCTGTCAACCGACACCTCACACTGGACGCTGTGAAACAACTCAGCAAGATGGGTGCTGGTGGCGCAGTCTGTTACGCATCGGGTTTCTCTGAAACCGGCGACACCGACCTACAACAACAATTGGTAGACATGGCTGGCGAGATGCCCATACTTGGCCCAAATTGCTATGGCTTTATCAACACGCTGGATGGCGTTGCACTGTGGCCTGACGAGCACGGATGCGTGTCGGTTGACCGTGGTGTTGGCATGATCTCGCAAAGCGGCAACGTGGGCATCAACCTCACCATGCAACAACGCAATTTGCGCATGGCATACATGGTCACTGTTGGCAACCAAGCTGGTGGTGGCATTGAAGACGTGCTCGAGACATTTATTCATGACGACCGGGTAACTGCAATAGGTATGTTCATCGAAGCAATTCGTGATGCACCTCGATTTGCTGCTCTTGCACAAGAAGCATTTGCACGCAACAAGCGCATAGTTGCACTGCAAACCGGCAAGTCTGAAGCAGGCGCACTGATTGCCGCCTCGCACACCGCATCGCTGGCTGGCAATCGTCAGGCTTATGCGGCATTTTTCGACCGCTGCGGTGTTGCAACTGTAGAAACACCAACCGAACTTCTTGAGACACTCAAGTTGCTTGACAATGGCGGCCCGCTCTCGGGTTACCGCATTGCATCGTTGTCATGCTCGGGCGGCGAGGCTTCGCTTGTTGCCGATTTATCGGAAGCAACAAATTTAGTATTTGCACCGTTCCCAGACGAGCAACGTGCGCGTATCGAATCAACGTTGACCGAACTCGTTTCGGTAGGCAATCCGTTTGATTACCACACGTTTATGTGGGGCGACAAAGAAGCCATGACTCGCACGTTTTCGGAAACGATGCGTGGCGAACACGACGCAACGATTTTGTTGCTCGATGCACCTCCCCGCCCAGATCATGACGCGAGCAGTTGGGTTGTGGCGGCCGAAGCCTTTGCTGCAGCAAGCAACAACACCAAGCGACGCGGCATCATCGTTGCAACAATTTCAGAATGCTTTTCTGAATCGATGCGCAATTCGATTACCGCACTCGGCATGACACCAGCGCAAGGCTTGCGCGAAACACTCGTGGCACTTGACCGTTGCGCATGGCTTGGTCAACATGTCCCGCAGAACGCACCCGCAAACGTGAGTGCACCCAGCAACACAGTCATTGTCGATGAGGCACGCGCCAAAGAACGATTGGGCACCTGGAACGTTGCCGTGCCACAGGGTGCTCGTTGCACACGCGAAACAGTTGTCGCCACCGCAACAAAAATTGGTTACCCCATCACTCTCAAGGGCCTAGGGCTTGCCCATAAAAGTGAGTCTGGTGCAGTCGCAGTTGGTCTGCAAAGTGCCGAACAACTGCAGGCATCAATTGCCTCAATGCCTGCAAGCATCACCGAATTTTTGGTGGAACAAACTGTCACGGGCATTGTCGCCGAAGTGCTGGTCAGCATTCGCCGCACCGCCCCGCTTGGTTGGATGATCACGCTCGGCGCGGGCGGAGTGCTCACCGAATTGTGGCGTGACACGCAGTGTTTGCTCGCGCCATCGACCAACGCCGACATTCGTGCTGCTTTGCAACAACTACGCATCGCGCCAATTCTCAATGGCTACAGAGGCAAACCTTCTGCCAACATTGATGCCCTTATCGACGTGGTGACCGCACTGCAAAGGGCTGTCGTAGGCTCTTCGGTTGTGGAAGTCGAACTCAATCCGGTACTGGCCACAACAACGTCTGCAATTGCAGTTGATGCGCTGCTCATTGAAGAAACCAAATAGCGAAACGAGAATGTGATGCCGATTACAACGAGCACGTCAACCACTCCTGCAGGCACCGGCTCAATTCTTGAAATCATTCTTGACCGCCCTAAGGCAAACACCATTGATGCAACAACTAGTCGTGAACTAAGCGAGATCTTTTCGGCTTTCAATTCTGACTCGACACATCGAGTCGCCATTTTTACTGCTGCAGGCGAAAAGTTTTTCTCTGCAGGATGGGACTTGAACGCAGCCGCCGAAGGTGAAGCATTTGACTCCGACTACGGAGTGGGTGGTTTTGGCGGCTTCCCCGAGTTGCCCAACCGCAACAAGCCAATCATCGCAGCCGTCAACGGCATGGCTGTGGGTGGCGGTTTCGAGATTGCAATGGCCGCAGACTTCATCGTTGCTGCTGACCATGCACAATTCTTTCTGCCCGAAACACGAGTAGGCGTATTGCCTGATGCTGGCGCTGTACGACTACCACGCCTCATGCCACGCCAACTTTCCAACGAGATAATCTTTGGCGGCCGAAGGCTTTCTGCGGTTGAAGCAGAGTCATGGGGCATCGTAAATCGCGTCGTGCCGCTCGCCGATCTGATGACGAGTGCACGTCAGTTGGCTGCCGAAATTTGTTTGTCTGCACCGCTCAGCGTGGCGGCGGTACTCGAACTCAATCGCACACTTGAAAATGTTGATATTCAAGAGGCAATGAAAAAGATGCGCATTAACGCTGCATACAGGAAAGCAGTTGATTCACAGGATGCAGTTGAAGGTCCGGCATCATTTGCCGAAAAGCGTCCGCCTCAGTGGCAGGGCAAGTAACAACAGCATTATTTGTCGTCGCGACACCGCGTGCTGCAATATTTCACTTCATCCCAATTTTTGGCCCATTTTTTGCGCCATTCAAACGGCAGACCACAGCGCACACAAATTTTTGGCGCAAAACTATTCTTGATCTTTGCTTGTCTTGCCATAAGTTGTTGAAGGGCTACAGCGGCTTTTTCTTTGACTGACGCATCACACATTCGTCCAGCACATCAAGTAGCTCAAACGCACGCGAGTCGCTGTTTTCGGTCTGAAACTCGCGCATTGCATACGAAAAACTGGTGTTCATGCTTGGCCATGCTCCGTGCGTAGACCCGCCTGCCCCAGTGTGACCAAATGCGTCAGGAGCCATACCCAGTCGCGATGGGTTTGGGTTGATCTCAAAACCAATACCAAAACGCAACTGTCGTCCCGAGAGTGCGTCGTTGCCTACTGATCGTTCGCGCCTTGCTATCTCGATTGTCTCTGGTTGCAATAAACGAACACCATCTAACTGTCCACCATTGACAAGCATTGCGTACAAGCGGCTCATTGCATATGCGCTTGCTACTCCACCACCACCAGGCAATTCGATCTTTGCAAAGTCTGGGGATTCAGAGAGTTCAACTGGAGTCATGCCATACACATGCAGCAACCGTTGATCGATAGTCGAACCTGGCAATAACGCTGTGTAGTTGAAATTTTTGGCACGAGTGGTCTTTGTGATGCGAGGCAATACGTCATCCGCCGCACCGATATGCAAGTCGAGTTGCAACGGTTGTGCAATCTCTTCGCGCACAAACGTGCCTATCGACCTGCCATCTGCGCGACGCACCAATTCGCTTGCAATCCAACCAAATGTGAGTGCGTGATACGTGGGTGAACCAACTGGAACAAACGGATGTTGCTGGGCAACGAGTTGTGCCATCAGGATTGGATCAGAAATTTCCTCCGCAGTGATCTTGCGCTCGATACCTGGCACTCCGGCCATGTGTGCCAGTGCATCGCCAATGAGCACATGTCCCTTGCCTCCCGCGGCGAACTCGGGCCAAACAGATTCGATCGGGGCTTCAAGATTTATCAGACCGCGTTCGACACACATCAACACCGCAACAGTGCAGATGCCCTTTGTGCCAGATGCGATGAAGCACATTGTGTCGTCACTCCATGCTGAGCCATCAGCTCTTACGCCACCCCACAAGTCGACAACTTGCGCACCGTTTACCGTTGCAGCAAATGATGCACCAGCCAATTCATCTTTGTGAAATTTACTAAATACTTTGGCGACGCTCTCAAAGCCTGGCGCTATCAACAGTTCACGACTCATCGCGTAGACCTTTCGATGCTTGGCGTCGCCATGATCAGTGATTTTGTATATGCCTGTTGAGGATCACCAATTACTGACTCCGCAGGACCAAATTCTACAATTCTTCCTTCCGACATCACAGCCACCTCATCCGCGATGCTTCTCACAAGCGGAAGGTTATGCGTGACAAACAACATCGCCAGGCCAAGGTTCTTTCGAAGGTCACTGAGCAAATCAACGATCGAGGCCTGCACCAAAACGTCCAAAGCGCTTGTCACCTCGTCACATACCAACACATCTGGGTTGCTTACCAATGCCCGCGCAATTGCCACACGTTGGCGCTCTCCTCCAGAAAGTTGATCGGGGTACTTGTTTGCGTAGGAACCAGGCAGGTTTACTTTTTCGAGTACATCAAGAACTGCTTTGCCAGCCAACGACTTATCCGTACCAATGATTGCTAGTGGTCGCGAAATTGAATCACCGACGGTTCGTCGAGGGTTGAGCGAACCATAAGGATTTTGAAACACATACTGAATTCCCTGACGATTCTCTGGCGATCGCTGCCGTGCGATTCTTTGTAATTCAACGTTGTTGAACACCATGGTGCCTGTCCATTCACGGTGCAGACCACCAATCGCGCGAGAAACAGTAGTTTTCCCCGAACCAGATTCTCCAACAAGCGCAAGACACTCACCTTTGCGAATTGTGAGCGAAACATCATGCACCACCGTGACACCGGAATATCCAGCATCAACTCCTTTGATTTCGAGAACTGGCGACCCCTGAGCCCGAACGTTTGAAGCACCTTTTGACTTGAAAACAACAGATGCGACTTGACCCACTTTGACACAACGCGCACTGTGCGAAGCACTTAACGCAACTTCTTTAGGAAATGAATCTCGGCATTCCGCCGAAGCCAGTTCGCAACGAGACGCAAAGGTACAACCAACTGGTCGTTTGCCTGGAGATGGCGCACGACCCGACAATCCGACTACTTCCTTTTTGCTTGCAATGTCAGGTGCTGCGGCAACGAGATGGCGCGTGTAGGGATGTGCGGGGCTAGTAAAAATGTCTTTGACTAAACCTTGTTCAACCACCCGTCCGGCGTACAACACAGCGACTTCGTCTGCAATGTCTGCGACAACTGCAAGGTCGTGCGTAATGTACAACGCCGCCACACCATGTTTGCTCGTCATCTGTCGAATTGTGGCGAGCACGTGGGCCTGAGTTGAGACGTCAAGACCAGTTGTCGGCTCATCCAAAACGATGACCGAAGGTCGACAGGCAAATGCCATTGCTAGACCAACCCGTTGCTGCTGACCACCTGAAAGCTGGTGAGGGTAACGACGTAGGAAGTCATCGTCAGTCGGTAGAAGAACCTCCTCCATCATTTCACTGATTCGGGACTTTCGTACTTCACTTGAGTTTCCAAAATTATGCGCTTCAAGTATCTCGCGCAACTGAAGACCAATCCTCAGCGCGGGATTGAGCGAGGAAGAGGGATCCTGAGGCACATAGGACACCAAATGCCCACGCACCTTTCGTTGATCGCTTTCGGTAAGGCTGAGGATGTCCGTATCACCGCAAAAAACTTGACCACTATTAATGCTCACGCCACGGCGGGTATGTCCGAGAACTGCGAGACCGACTGTGGTTTTGCCCGATCCCGATTCACCCACCAAAGCCAATACTTTGCCTTTAGCAATAGAAATTGTGACTTGGTCAACAATGTCGTTTCCTGTTGCTTCTACGTCCAAGCGAAGATCAACTATTCGCAAACCCTCACTCACCTTTACCCCCTCTATCAATGCCTGCCAAAACTCTTGACAATCCATCACTGCAAAGACCAGTCCCAATGGTCAGTACTGCAATCGCGATCACAGGCAAAACCGCACCCCATGGCTGAATCACAATTACAGCGCTATTCTCCTGAATCATTGTTCCCCAGTTAGCCGCTGTCGGATCGGGTGCAAACCCAAGAAAAGCAAGTGATGCAATCGTCGCGATTGAGTAAGTGAACCGCAGACTGACCTCCACCAGAAGTGGTCCAGTGACATTCGGCAGCACCTCCGAAAACAAAATTCGCATTCTTGATTCACCTAACGCAGTTGCCGCCTGGACGAAGTCTCGCTCAACAACCGAAAGTGCCGCGCCCCGGATAATACGGCCGACTCTCGGCATCGTAGAAAGAGCAACTGCGAGGATGGTCAAAATTGGGCTTGCATCAAACATCGAAACCAAGAGTAAAGCAAGAAGTATTTGTGGGAATGACAGGATGACATCAAAAATTCTCATGATGAATTCGTCTGTTTTGTTTTTGGTAATCGCCGCCAACAATCCAAGAAATGTTCCGACAGTTGTCCCAAGCAGTGTTGCACTCATGGACAACAGCAGAATCGAACGACCACCAATCAAGAAACGTGACCAAACGTCTTGACCAAGGTAATCAGTGCCAAACACAGCTCCAGGTATGTTCAAAGAGTTTGGCATGTCTATAAATGCGGTTTGAGAATGCGGGGCGATAATCGGTCCAATGATTGTGAGCCCAATCATAAAAACAAGTATTCCGAGACCAATTTGAGTGCGCTTCAGACGTATTGCGGTACGCAACAACCCTGCCGGTTTCCCTACCTCTTCCACATCAAAGCTCGTGTTCATTTCAGTGATGTCCTGAGTCGAGGTGTTGCAATCACTGTTGCCACGTCAGCCAGCAAATTCATCAGTACGTACACTCCAGCAATCATCAAAGTGAGAAACTGAATCGCCGGAAGATCTCGAGCGCGAACAGAATCCGCCAAGGCACTTCCGATGCCCGGAAAATTGAAAAGTCTTTCCACAATTACAGTGCCTCCAGCTAGATAGGCAAGGTTGAGCGCAATCACTTGGAACACCGGACCAAGTGCGTTAGGTAGTGCGTGGCGCACAAGCACTGTCCGCTCGGACATCCCCTTGAGTCGAGCCATCTCTACGTAGTCGCTCTCAAGCATCTCAATCATTGATGCTCTCATTGTGCGAGATACGTAAGGCGTCACAGCCAAGACCAGAGTCAATACAGGCAGAACAATTCCAGAGAGGTCCGACCAAGGGGCCTGTCCCGCATCAATCAAAGTGATGGCGGGTAATACATGAAAAACTGAAGTTGAAAGCAACAAGATCAGGCCCGTTCCCATCACAAACTCAGGGACTGCGGCCAACACAAGCGACACTGTTGACGTTGTTTTGTCAAAAGCCTTATCGCGACGAAGAGCAGAAAATGCACCAACGGCAATCGATATGGGAATAGAGAACGCGGCACCGACAACCATGAGAAACAGAGAATTTCCAACTCGTGGCGCAATGTATTCACTCAGCGGCATCTGCGTAACAAACGACTTTCCAATGTCGCCTCTCACGATGTCAAACAGCCATGAACTGAACTGAGTGATCGCAGGTCTGTGCAGACCAAGCTCCTGCCGTAAAGCATCGAGGGCTTCGGGCGTTGTTTCGCGACCGAGAATTGCCTGAGCAGGATCAGAAGGAAACGCTTGAGTGACCAAAAAGATCAGCACCGATACAGCAAAAATTGTCAACAGACCAAGCCCAAGGCGCCTAACAACAAACTTCAAGATTGGCATCAAAACCTCATACGGATATGCAAAGGGATGCTCCCGACACTACGCGAGAGCACCCCTTTAGCAGAAAAACTATTTATCTAACCAGATGTTCTTAAAGTGCATTCCGTAGTAGTCCAAAGGTAGTGCGGAGTTGCGCTTATTTATACCCTGCACTTTTTTCGAAAACGAGTCGGCGGCATTTACGAAATACGGAATGATGTAGCCGCCTCGTTCATGCTCTTCCTTTTGCATCCTTGCAACCATTGCGGTCCTCTTTTTTGCATCCACTTCACCAAGAGCCTTGTAATACAAGTCCTTAATCGTGCTCGTTGGTTCTGGGAAGTGTGTTTCTGGATATGAAAACACCATGCCAGAGAATTGCGGGAAGTACGGCTTCGGGTTGTAGTACGTCATAAACGCATTTACACCAGCTGCCATATATGTTGTGTCCCAATACCCGGTAGCAACAGTTGTCGCTGTGGCCTTCACAACTCCACCCGAGGCTGTGTTCACCTGCTCCACGAATGCTTTAGCCAATCCACTCAATGCAGCATCGTCGTCAGGTGCCTTGAGATCAAACACAACTGGATTTGACTTTGAGAATCCTGCGGCAGCAAGCAGCTTGAGTGCTCCCTTTATGTCCTGCTCCTGCATTGGATACTTATTCGAGTTGTAGTTTGGATCTGCTGGGCTGTAGTCATCATTTGAAAGACGACCATTTCCAGAAAGCACTTGCTTCATCAGATTCTTGCGGTTGATCAACATCTTTAGCGCTTGGCGAGTACGGACATCTTTAAAAGGGTCCATATCGATAACAAGACAAATTGGAGTGATCTTGCCGGCTGAGTTCGAATAGATATCCAACTTCTTATTCTTTTTCAATGTTGGCAACATCGCAATTGGAACGTTAATTGCAACATCAATTTGGCCACCTTGCAGCGCGTTTGTCAACGCTGTTGTGTCTGCAAATGAAAGGATCCGTACTTCATCCAAATAAGGCTTTCCTGAATCCCAATAATTCTTGTGCCTCACGTGTGTACTTTCAACACCTGGAGTAAAGCTCTTGAGTTTGTATGGACCAGTACCAATCTGTAGCGGATTTTTTGCAAAATGATCGTACCCAACTGGCACAACGGTGCTGGTATAAGTCGCAAGTGTGACCATAAAGTCAGCGTTTGCCTGCAAGAGTGTGAGTTTGGCAGTTCTGTTATCTACCTTTGTAACACCAGCGGGGGCAAGGAAGGGGCGAAGCGCTTTCGAATGTCTCGCAGTTGGATCCGACATACGCTGCCATGAGTAGACCAAATCGTCGGCAGTTACTGTTTTGCCATTGTGAAACTCGATCCCCTTCTTTAGACGAATGATCCAGTTAATTCCGTCTTTGGTCGAGACCTCTTCAGCAAGTCCGTCTTTATATGTTGGCTTGAAATTCTCGTCGTAGACCATGGCAGTCTCGAATCCCACGTTGAGGCGAACGATGTCAGGAATCGAAACGATCCAGTGCGCATCCAGCATGTCCTTGACATCGCCGACCACACCAACCCGCAACGAACCACCCTTTTTGGGCAGCATCGGTGCAGCCAATGCTTGCAATGGACTCAGTCCAGCAGCACCAAAGCCAACAGCAAGTGCACCCGCACCTTTAACAAAATTACGACGCGATACTTCTGAGAAAAATTGATCATTCTGTTCCATTGAAAACCCCACTTTTCAATAAACGGAAACGTTCCGTTCTCGCCACGGTTGACGAGTGGACAGACCTTAGGTCTACTCGAGGTCTATGTCAAACTGCCCTGTTCCACAGATGGGCTTCAGTATTTGCCTATGTGCGGCGGCGGCGGGCATCTCTTGTGGATGTGTCTGCAACCGTTGGGACAGAATTGGTAAGAGGCCCAATTTTGTCAATGATCTCTTCGGTTGTTGGCGCCGCACCAGATATATGAGTGTCGAGTGCATTGCGCATCGCTGCTAAATGCTCGGGTGATGTGCCGCAGCAACCACCCACAATACGCACCCCTGCGTCAACAGCCATGCCAGCGTATGTATGCATCAACTCTGGAGTTCCCGAGTATTTGATTGACACACCTTCGAAGCGAGGTATTCCACAGTTGCCCTTTGCAACGATGGGAGTAACAAAACCCTTCATTTCAGAAACCGAGACCAACATGTCTGACGCTCCAACACCACAGTTGGCGCCGATGGCAAGTGGTTGTGGGTTGAGACCCTCAAAAATTTGTTCGAGCGCACTCGGCATTATGCCCATCATTGTGCGACCTGCCGTATCAAAAGACATTGTCGCTACATAGGGCATACCAACTTTGATCGCCGCCATTGCCGCTGCACGCACCTCTTCGGGGGCCGACATCGTTTCAATCCACGCAACATCTGCTCCGCCATCTTTAAGACCCTGAATCTGTTCGGCAAACGTATCGATTGCCTCTGCTTCGGTAAGAGCACCCAGTGGTTCAAACAACTCGCCTGTTGGGCCAACTGAACCCGCAACGATCACGGGTCGACCCGCACCATCGGCGACTTTGCGCGCCAGTATGGCTGCAGCACTTGCAAGTTCCTGCACACGAGACTGGGCGTTGTGTAGCTTAAGTCGATGGCGATTACAGCCAAACGTGTTAGTCAAAATGATGTCGGCACCTGCATCAACAAACTTTTGATGCAGCGACATCACACGGTCTGGATGGTCAGTAATCCAAAATTCGGGTGGCTCACCAGCGGTTAAGCCCATCTGAAAATAGTTTGTCCCGGTTGCGCCGTCTGCCAACAACACTTTTCCAGTTGCCAAGAGCTGATTCAACGAAGACCGCACTTGACTAACTTAGCCCATCACGTTTCCGGCAGTGACGCCTTGCGTGCGCAATCTAGAGAACGCCGACAAGTTGATCGCATTGCCTGTGCTCTCACCGACGAACTCAACAGGAGTGATGTCGTGATCAATGCCTTGCTCCTGTGCTTCAACGAGGGCGCGAATGAACTTGCCAACGAGTGGAGCATTCTTGAATTGATTTCCGCTCGTGCCACAGGCCATAAAGAACCCATTTAGGCTCGACTTGTCGTAGAGAGGAATCCAGTCGTCGGTGACGTCATACAACGCGCCGATGCCGAGCAATTTGAGTGGAACTCCAAAGTCTGGCAAACGACGTGCAAGTCGCAACATCACTCGCTCGAAAAACTCAACTGTGACCGAGTCATTCCAGTCGTCTGCGTTCTCAAGGAAATGCAATTCATCACACGCTGGTTCAGTAGTGCCCACATTGAGCAGATCACCCATGTGCGGCCTGAAGTATTGACCCAAGTCGAGGTCTGCAACGATCGGAGCATTGTCCTCTAGACGGAACCCAACTGGTGCTGGCGGCGAAAAAACTTCTTGGCGCAATGGCTGGTGATGCACTTTCATCTCGTCGTAGACACCCGCCATGCGATTGATTGCTGCTGCGTGTGGGCCCGCGGCATTAATGACAGTTGGTGCATTAAATGTCTCGCCGGTCTTGAGCGTCACTCCTGTGACCGCGCCATTACTTGTATTGATTGTGACAACTTCTTTGTGGAAGAGAAACTCTGCACCATGCGTCTTGGCTGCATTGGCGAGGTTGTGCGTTGCCAGCATTGGGTCGTCCATAAAGCCACTGAGTGGATCGAACAAAGCCGAGAGTTGGTCGTATGGATCATCTGCAAACGCTGGATCTTCAATGCTCTTTGGTGGGTAGTACTTGCCCGTATCAAATGCCGGCCAGCGCTTGCGCACTTCTTCAGGACTCAGCACTTCGTACGGAATACCGAATTGATCCCAGAGTTCACGTTGACGAATGCCGTCGTATCCCTCTGTGAGAAACACCAAATAGCCGGTTTTCACAAACTTGGCCATGCCATCTGGATCCTGCACACCAACGAAATTATTCCAGTCGTACCAATACTGTGCTGACTCCCATGCCATCAAGATGGTGTTGAAGTTGGAATATGTAAAACGAATAATTGCCGAGGATGCGCTCGTAGACCCAGCGCCTGCCGCTCCACCTTTATCAATGACCACAACTTTGCGACCAGCCTTTGAGAGTTCGAGTGCAATAGAAGCACCCATAACTCCGCCACCGATAATGACTACATCGGTATTGGTTACCGCTGAACTCATACTTGCTGATCCATGATTGCGTTTGCCCACTTGGCTGTGTCTGCAGTGGCATTAAATGTGAACGAATGAATACCCGAAACATTGAGTTCGTCGGCCTTGGCAGCAATGTCGTTGAGCAATTTTGTTGGGTCGTATCCACCCGGCGCAAACATCAAGGTGAGCGATGCTTTGTTCTTCTTGAGATAACGCAGCGACTGACCAACGCCAGTTCGTACGCCAACCGACATCAACCTCGTGCGATCCACAACACCCGGCAGACCAAGATTGATCGGTGTAGTGAAACCTTTTGCACGGAGATCTTTGAGCCAAGCAAGAATCTTTGGCGCATCAAAACACATTTGTGTTGAGGCAAGACCCTTAACCCCAAAACTCTTCAGCAATGCTTCTTTTTGAATTACTGAATCGTGCAAGTCGGAATTACTAATAGTGGAGT
>JBJOEQ010000112.1:0-23482 GCA_046049195.1 Actinomycetota bacterium
CAATGGTCACCGCCACACCGCCTTCACTGCAGTCGTGACACGCAACAACAAGTCCTTGCAAAATGGCTTGATGTAATTGGCGGTAACGCTGTGGGGCACTTGCATCGAACGCTGGCACCACACCACTTGTTTCGATCGGGTGAAGACAGACCATGGACGCATGGCTTGCGCCAAACTCTGGCGTAGTATGGCCGGTGAGTAGCAATACATTGCCTGCCTGCTTGAGATCGGCAGTCACGGTGGCTTCGGCTTGAGGCACGTGAGCAATTGCGGTAATCACCAGTGTTGGTGGCACCGAATGCCTGTTGCCATCCGTACCCATGTATTCGTTGTTGAGTGAGTCTTTGCCAGAGACAAATGGTGCATTGAAGGCGAGTGCACCTTGGCAACATCCATCTACGGCGGCAACAAGTTCGCCAAGCGTTGTGGCGCGTTGTGGGTTGCCCCATGAAAAGTTGTCGAGCAGTGCAACTTTGTCGGGGTCGGCCCCAATGGCAACCACATTTCGCAGCGCTTCATCAACTGCACAGAGCGCCATGCGCTCGGCGTCGAGAATGCCGTACCACGGGTTGACGCCGATGCCGATAGCGATACCAAAGTCGTCGGTGGGTTCGGCCACTACAACGCCGTCACCGTGTCCGTCGCCAACTGCGCCAACAAGTGGTCGCACCATGGTTGCACCGCGAATCTCGTGGTCGTAACGATGAATGATGTTTGCTTTACTGGCGATGTTTGGATGACCGAGTAGTGCCAGCAATACATCGGCTGGTGACTGGCGAGTAAGCCACTGTGGTGCCGATGTGGGTGCATTTCGCTGGGGTGTTGGCATCACTGCATGCATCTGTCGTTGCGGACGACCGTTGTGCAAAAAATGTGTGTCAAGTTGTAACACCGGTGTGTTGTTATAGCGCACGGTGAGTTGGTTGTCACCAGTAAAAAACCCAAGGTCAACATATTCGACTCCGTGAATCGCGCACAGTGCTTGCAACTCGGCGCAACGTTGTGGCTCGACTGCCAAGACCATGCGCTCTTGGGCTTCAGATAACCAGATTTCCCATGGTGCAAGACCCGGATATTTGAGTGGGGCTTGAGAGAGTTCAACATCTGCGCCAACGCCTTCGGCCATCTCGCCGATAGCAGAAGACAAACCACCTGCGCCACAGTCGGTGATAGAGCGATACAAATGTTTTGCGTCGGACAACAAGTCGATCAACAATTTTTCTGTGATCGGATCACCGATCTGCACACTGGCACCAGATACATCGCCAGTTGATGCATCCATGGTCATGCTCGAAAATGTTGCGCCGCGCAAGCCATCACGACCAGTGCGACCACCCAACACAATCACTCGGTCTTTGGACATTGGTGGCACTTGGTCGACATAAGTGTTGGATACACCAATGCACCCCGCAAACACCAGTGGGTTGGCCGTGAATGCAGGGTCGTACAACACTGCGCCTGCAACTGTGGGCAAACCGATCTTGTTGCCGTAGTCAGCGATGCCATCAACCACTCCATCACGTGTGCGCAGTGGAGGAAACACACCATCAGGAAGTGAAAGTGGATCGGTGTCGGGATTGCCGAAGCACAAAATATTGGTGCACGCAATGGGGTGGTGTTGTGCACCCATCACATCGCGAATGACGCCGCCGACTCCGGTGTTTGCTCCACCAAAAGGCTCGATGGCGCTGGGGTGATTGTGTGTCTCGCACTTGAGGGCAATCGTGCGGCCTGGCGTAAAACTAATGATGCCCGCATTGCCCACAAATGCACTGCGCACAAATGGTGCGTTGATGTTGTCGGTGGTGGCACGCAATTGATTGATCAGCGATGGGCGAGTGATGCCGTCGTCGGTGGTGATTGTCGCTCGAAATGTTTTATGGGCGCAGTGCTCGCTCCAGGTTTGCGCAATCGTTTCGAGTTCGACATCGGTTGGCAACTGGCCTCGTTGCACAAAATGTTGTTGCAATGCCAGCATCTCTTGTGGATCGAGAGCGAGTCCGCGATCCTTGTTAATCTCCGCAAGTTGCTGCTCGGAGGTGTTGGCAGTGATCTGCACGTGTTCGACGTGAGTGTTGGCCGTGGCGTCGGCATCAATGAATGTCGGCGTTATCGGTTCGTTGATGCTCCAGCGCTCGATGATGGGGTTGGCAAGCAACTGCGAGATGAGTTGTTGGAGTTGCGCTTGGCTGAGTTGACCCGTGAGAGCAAATCGTTTGCCGCTGGCAACACCCGTGATTGGCAGTGACATGCGCGTGGCAAGACGCGTCAGCTCGGTAGTTGCTGAATCGGTAACACCAGGGTGAAGCGCGGTCTCGATTACAAAATCGGCCAGTGCAGAATCAGAATTCCATTGTCCCCTTTGTAGCAAGGGTTCTACAACGAGCGACTCAACGAGAGTGCGCGTCTCTTCGGTGATGTTGCCACGAAGAAAGATCAAGTCGGTGATTGTTACGTCTTGAAGGTGTGAAATGCCCAAGTCGTGAGCCGCTCGAAGGATGTGCCCGGCTCGTGGATCGTCGTTTTGAGAGGTGACGCAAATCTGGTGGGACGTCAAAATTGAGCCCACTCCGCCTGCCACGACTGGATAATAGTTTGTGAACAGATTTTGGCTTGAGAAAGTGAACAAAAAGTCAAGTGAGATTGCTCACATGCTTTACAAAATGTTTAATGGCGAAAGTGACGTGTGCCTGTGAAGATCATCGCGATACCACTGTTATTGGCCAGAGCGATTGACTCGTCATCTCGTTGGCTGCCCCCAGGCTGCACAATGACCGCAACGCCGGCATTGATCAGCAGCTGTGGACCGTCTGAAAAAGGGAAGAACGCATCACTTGCAGCAACACTGCCGTGTGCTCGGTTGCCTGCTCGCTCGCATGCCAGTCTGGCTGCATCGATGCGATTTTGCTGGCCGCCGCCAATACCCACTGCCGATCCATCATTCACTAAAACAATGGCATTGGACGCCACGGCCGCACAGGTGATCCATGCCGTGACGCAGTCGCGCAGTTGGTTGGCATTTGGCTGCGCTGTTGTGACCACTTGCCAGGCGCTCGTATCGGCCTGCACTGGATCGGTGTCTTGAACGAGGAATCCGCCAGAGATTTGGCGCAAGTGTTGAGTGGACTGGGTGGGCCTGTTGGCTTGCAGGATGCGCAAGTTTTTCTTTGCCGCCAAAATCTCGACTGCTCCTTCTTCGTATGAAGGTGCAATGAGCACTTCGGTAAATACTTCTTTGAGATCGTGAGCCATCTCGACAGTTGCTTCGCGGTTGATGGCAACAACGCCACCAAATGCGCTTAAGGGGTCACAGGCGTGTGCATTGCGATAGGCAGATTCAATCGTGGTGGCTATGGCAAGTCCGCATGGGTTTGCGTGCTTGATAACAACTGCGCATGGCTCGTCAAATGACCATGCCAACTTGCAGGCTGCTTCGCTGTCGAGCACATTGAGGTAGCTCATTTCTTTGCCGCCAAGTTGGCGAATTGTTGACCACCAACTGTGTTCTCCATCGACTGTGTAGCGAGCACCGCGCTGATGCGGATTCTCGCCGTAGCGCAGCGTCTGTTCGCGCACGAGATTGAGCGTGATGCGTTGTGGCAATTCTGATGAAGTCGAGTCGTTTGTTGCTGCCGCTGTTACTGCTGCAAACCACTGTGCAACTTGGGCGTCGTAGGCGGCGGTGGTTGCAAAGGCCTGTGCTGCAAGTTGTTGGCGCAGAGCAGGCGGGACGCTGCCATTAGTACGAATGGCGTCAATGATCGAGTCGTATTGTGTGGGTTCGGTGACTACCGCTACGTGCGCATAGTTTTTGGCTGCAGCACGCACCATTGCAGGTCCGCCAACATCGATCAGTTCTATAGATGGGTTGCTCGAGAATGGATAGAGATTGATGGCAGCGAGTGCGATGGGTTCGATGTTGTGCGTATGCATATCGACTACGTGTTCGGCATTGTCGGTGTCGGCCAATAACGCACCGTGGATCGACGGATGCAAGGTGACAACGCGATGCCCCAAGATGGCCGGGTAGCCCGTGACTGTGGCGACATCGATGACAGGAATGCCGGCATCGGCAATAACTTTTGCAGTGCCACCGCTCGACAACAACTCCCAACCGAGGTCATGTAATGCGCGCGCAAAATCGACAACACCTGTTTTGTCAAAGACACTGAGTAACGCGCGGGGCACTGGCTTAGTGTCGCATATTTTTGCTTGGCACGCGTGATTCTGCGAGCAACGAAGCAATCACAATCAGTACCCCTAGCCATGCAACGGTCGATGGTCGTTCGCTCAAAACCACCACTCCGAGAACGGTTGCGACAACTGGTTCTACGAGAGTGATCAGCGTTGTCTGACTGGGCTCTAGATCTTCTAGGCCTGTTGCATACGACCAATAAGCGAGGGCGAGCGTGACAATACCGAGCCACAACACCATCACAATTGCGTCTCGCTGGGTAAGCCACTGAAGATTGACAAAAAATAATGTTGGCGCAAGCATGACGGAAGCAATGCCGAACACGCGTGCCATTGCGAGTTCGCTAGAGATGTTCGACCTGAGGATGGTTTTGCTGCCAAGTGCAAAGATGGCGTAGCCAAAACCAGCGCACAGCGCGAGTGCAACACCCGACATCGTGACTTGGGATTCTTTGCCTGAACCGACAATCAGACTCATGCCAATAATTGCAAACACTGTGGTGCCGAGCCATGAAAGTGCAGGGACTTTTCGCAATGACATCGCCGAGATTGCGCCTGTGATCAGTGGAGCCGAACCGAGCGCGACAACCGTTCCAACTGCCACGCCTGTTGAGCGCACCGCACTAAAAAATGCGGCACCATACAGAGCCTGACCGAATGCAGTTGCGATCCACACCCGAGCGGCAAGAGGTGCACGCTCGACTGTGCGACTACGACTGGGTCGCAAAAAAGCAATGATGAACAGCACGAGTGACCCAATAAAAAACCTGATGGTGGCGACAGCGATTGGTGAAGAAGTATCTGGGCCAAGTTGTTGAGCAGTGCCCGTGGTGGCAAAACATACTGCTGCGCCAACAACAAACAATCGTGAATTGATGAGTGTCACGTTTGGTGGGTCTCGTACATTCGCCCCGCAACAACTAAACCCGAAACTGCAGTGAGAATGGCGACTGTATAAATGGCGGCTGAAATGGAAAACTTGTCGGCAATGAGTCCCGCTATGAGTGCACCGATCGCGAATCCGCCATCGCGCCACAGCCGATAGACACCAACCGACCGGGCTCGCCAGCGTGGGTGGGCGACGTCGCCAATCGCTGCAAGAAGAGTTGGGTAAACCATTGCGGTGCCGGCGCCGAGAACACATGCGCCGATGGCCCACGAATAAAAACTAGAGGTTGCGCCAATCCAGGCAATTGCAACTGCCTGAACCAACATGCCCCCGACGATCAGTGGTTTGCGACCAATTCGGTCGGAGAGTCCGCCTGTGTACAGCTGTCCTAAACCCCAGATAGCGGGGTACAGACTGACGAGAATGCCGATGCGCTGAACAGATAAACCGGCGCCGAGAAACAAAATGGGAAACAAGCCCCAGGCGAGCCCGTCATTGAGATTGTTGATCATCCCTGCTTGAGAACACGACGATAAAGCCTTGTCTCGAAACGAAGTAAGCATAAAAATTTCTTTCGTCGACAGCGCTTGGCTCTGAGTGTCGTGAGCCGCATCATGAGTAGTTGCCTCGTGGCGAGCATGACCAAGAGTTTCGCGTACAAAAAAAACTGATACACCGAGTCCGAGACCAGCAAAAGCAATACCAAGAAAAAACGGCTCAGGTCGAAGGCCAAAGCGTTGGGCGATGTAGCCGGTGGCAAGTGCAGTGAGCGCCACCGCGCCATAGCCTGCTGCTTCGTTTAACCCCATGGCTAGCCCGCGTTTGGTGGGTCCAACAAGGTCAATCTTCATGATCACGGTTGTCGACCACGTGAGCCCTTGGTTGACACCAAGGAGAACATTGGCAAATACAACCCATCCCCATGTCGGTGCCCAGATGATCAGCAGTGGGATCGGAAGTGCAACAAGCCAGCCGGCTATCAGTACTGGCTTACGACCAAAGCGGTCACCAAGTGTTCCCGCAAAGAAGTTGGTTGCTGCTTTGACCAGACCGAAAGCAACAATAAATGTAAGAGTTGCCGTCAATGCGGTGAGACCAAACTCCTCTTCGGCCAGCAACGGAATGACGGTACGTTCTTGACCGATCATCCCACCAACAAGTGCATTGACGCCGACCAACAATGAAAACTGCGCCAAATTCTGTCGCAGTCCAAGTTGCAACGTTGGTTTGATTTTTTCTTCCTTGCTCAATTGGTCTCCAATGGAATTTGTGTTGCAAGCGACCATGTCTCTGGGCCGCCATCGAAAACGACGAGATCAGTGCGACCCATCCGAGCCAAGATGCTCGCGCTGGTCATGGCGCGTTCGCCGTGGCCGCACATCATGGTCAGTGCTCCTTGCGGTAGTGAGGCTTGAGAGATCGAGCCAAGCTCGACATTGAGTGCATTGGGTACATGCCCAATTTTGTATTCGATGACTTGGCGGACATCGATGATGTTGCCGCTTTCTCGGTTATTTTGACGGCCGGCCAGATCAGATCCGCCGATGAATTCGATTGTGTGTGTTGGCCGTGACGACGCAGTCCAACTCTGCATACCCATTTCCAGTTCGCCTACAAACTGCTCGTACCCAATATCGAGGCATTGGCGCACTAATTGGTCTCGATCTTGGTGCTCGTCGAGGATGAACACGATTGGCTGATCGGGTTTCACAAGCCAGCCGAGCCAACTACCGAAAACCGGCCGCATCGTTATAGATAGGGAGCCAGGTATGTGGCCTTGTGCGAACGCAACAGCGGATCGTGTGTCGACCACTACACCGCTTGCTTGCAGATGACGCTCCACCTGATCGGCATCGAGTCGCGCAAGTTGAGGAAGATTGTTGTACTGATGTGGACCGAGACGATTGAGTTCGGGGAGGCGAGTGAAGTAGGTGGGGAAGGTGCCAAACCCGTCAAGCAACTGCTCAACAAATTGATTCTCGTTGGTGCATGCAAACAGCGGGTTTGTAGCGCGCTCAAGACCAAGAGTCGTGGTGCGCTCGCTTGACCCAGGTGACGAGCAAAACGATCCTGCACCATGAGTGGGATAAACGCGCAGGTTGTCAGGTAAGTCGCCAAAACGTCTGAGAGAATGAAACATGCTGCGGGCCAATGGCTCAGTAAAAACTTCACCACAGAGGTCTGTGCGACCAATTGTTCCAACCATCAGCGATCCTCCAGAAAATAGTGCAATGGGTTCACCAGATTGTTTCAGCAAGTAGGCGCAATGATCTGCTGTGTGACCAGGAGTAGATAGAGCCGTCATTGTCAAGCCGCTCCCAAGATCGATGGAATCACCGTCGCCAATTGCGCGATGCGGTGTCTTTAGGTGCGAAGCCGCTGGGGCAACAAATGTGCTGCCCACCCGTGTATGAAGCCCAGGGCTTCCTGTTACGTAATCGGCGTGCGAATGAGAATCAAAGGTCCAAGCAATGTGGAGCGATCGTTGGGTCGCAAGCGACTCTTGGGAAATCGGAAAACGTGGCGGGTCGACCAATGCCGCCGTGCCGTCGGCGATCTCGATGAGATATGAAGAGTGACCAAGACCCTCATTCACAAAATCGTAGATTTGCATCGTGAAGTAGATAGTACCGTTATGGCAGATTTCAACAGAATGTTGTGCAATCACTCACGCGAGGCAGCGTTGACGGTCAATTTTGTTGCATTTCGGACTACCATTTAGATTCAGATCCATTTAGTCGAACCAGCAGTCATTGCTCCTGTAGCTCAGTTGGATAGAGCGGCGGACTTCTAATCCGTAGGTCGTAGGTTCGATTCCTACCGGGGGCGCGAAATCAATGCTTGGGCAACGGCATTAAAACCACGGATTGTCTCCGCCGAAAGATCAGATGGTGAAGCGCTTGGGTATGTAGAGAATCGGGCGATGACGGTGCGACTCGGGCGATGGATCCAGCAGTATTGACCGAAGATTCCGAGTCCTGAAAATTGTTGATTGCGTTCGACCACCCAAAACGCGTTGTGGTACATGCTCCAGTTATCTCCTTCAAAGCTTGTATCGGGAGAAGTTTGCACATAACTCGCGTAGCAGTTGCGCGCATCTTCGTCACCTTCACGCGTGTCTTGAACCCAACTCTCTGGCAGCACAGCCTGACCACTGATCGCTCCGTCGTTGAGGTACGCCAGACCAAATCGGGCAAGATCGCGAATCGAGCAGGACATGCCACCCTCTGCAGCAGGGAAACCAAGTGGATCAACCAAGATGTTGGCGCGATGTTCCATTCCGAAAGGGCTCCAGATATCTCGCGACAAAACTTCGTTGAATGGGATGCCATTGACGATCTCGAGAATGCGCGCAACAATGTTGGTGAGCGGCGAGCGATAGTCGAAGAGAGTTCCGTGTGGTCGCGCATTTGCATACGTAGCAAAGTGTTTCAGCACACCAATGGCTGGGCTTTTTCCGAGTGGTCGATAACCGGCTTGTCGTTCGTATTCGATAAGTACAGAATCCGAGTCGGGTTCGAGATATAAATCGTAATCTTCGACAAAATCTGTGCCCGCAGTCATATCTATGAGGTGTCGAACAGTGCATCCTTCGAGGCTGGTGCCAACAAACTCGGGTGCAATGGTGGTGACCAAATCATTGATGGATAACAGACCCCGACCAATGGCCACTCCCAATGCAGCAGCCGTCATTGATTTGGTGACGCTCATCAACAGATGCAAACTGCCTTCGTCAAGTCCATTGAAGTAACGCTCGTCAACGATGTGACCATCGTGGATCACACAGATGGCGTCGCAGTAAGTTTCGCGCAGGTGGCGATTCCAGTTTGTTGCTGAGCCATCGAGCGCAGTGAATGGGATGTCGTCCAGATCAATTGGACGGCGGGGAAGTGCACTGACGAAGTCGCCATGGTTTGATATCGGGGCAGTTTTTAGCAAGTCCGCTACATGATGGAACGCCCAACGATTGTGTGGCGGATCCATCCAGTTGTCGAAGGTGGCAGCTGTGCTCATCTGTTGAGTGTAAATGGCGAGGCGAGGGGCACGACTATGACAATCAAACAAAACACTCAGCGTTTGTGGGTTTTGGGGTCTCATCGTCTATCCTTTCGGGGTCAGACTTGAGAGAGGTCTTCACTTGAAATTCAAAAAAGGCGACACCGTCATCTATCCACAACACGGTGCATGCATCGTGCACGGCATCAAGCGGATGAAGGCTTTTGGGGCTGTTCAGGAGTATCTCATCTTGAAGACCGTGATCAACGAGATGACCCTTTCGGTGCCAACCGCCATGGCCAACCAGGTAGGCGTGCGTCCGCCGGTGTCCAAGTCAGAGCTCGAAGACTTGCGCTCAGTGTTGTCGAAAGCCGACCCACGCGTGCCTGCAAACTGGTCGCGACGATTTAAGAACCACCAAGAAAAACTTAAGAGTGGCGATGTGTATCAAGTGGCAGAAGTAGTGCGCAACTTGGCTGCACGTGATCGTGACTCTGCATTGTCGGCTGCCGAAAAGACGATGTATGACCGTGCTCGCATCAACTTGATTTCAGAAATATCTCCAGCACTCAAAGTGTCGACCGATGCCGCACAAGTGTGGCTCGATGCCGCACTCGAGCAAGGTGTGCTCAAGCCGTCGAAGGGCGCAAAGTTGGTGAAGCAGGCTGCAAAAACTGCGCCGAAGCCAGTCGAAAAATCTGCTGTAAAAACTGTGGCAAAAGTTGCCAAGGCTCCGGCCAAGGCAGTTGCTAAAAAGAAATAGCCAAATATGGCACGGCTCGGTTACGTCGGTTTAGGAATCATGGGTGGGCCAATGGCTCGCCATCTCGCTACTGCCAAACACTCGATGACGGTGTACAACCGCACGACTGCAAAAGCCGATGCGTGGGTTGGACAACATGGTGGCGCGCGAGTGCTGACACCGCGAGAAGTTGCTCAATCATCTGATGTTGTGTTGATGTGTGTTGGCAATGATGACGACGTGCGCTCGGTGGTGTTTGGCGCAGACGGAATTTTGGCAGGACTCAAGACCGGTGGCATCTTGGTCGATCACACAACTGCATCTGCAACGATTGCACGCGAGATTGCCGATGCGTGTGCAAAACAAGGCTGTGGCTTTGTGGACGCACCAGTGTCTGGTGGTCAGGCTGGAGCCGAAAACGGACAACTTACGATCATGTGTGGCAGCAACGACTCTGCAACATTTGATGCAATTGAGCCGATCATTGCTGCATATGCAAAACGCAGCAAACTTTTGGGCACAGCAGGCTCTGGGCAATTGGCAAAAATGGTCAACCAAATTTGTATCGCAGGTATTGCGCAGGGATTGTCGGAGGCGCTTAATTTTGCAATGCGCGCCGGCCTTGACCCCGACGATGTGGTCGACGTGATTTCAAAAGGTGCAGCGCAGTCTTGGCAAATGGAAAATCGTGCAAAGACGATGGTGCGAAATGAGTTTGAGTTTGGCTTTGCTGTTGAGTGGATGCGCAAAGATCTGGGCATCTGTTTCGACGAGGCTTCGCGCAACGGTGCGCAATTGCCAATGACCGAAATGGTCGACAAGTTTTATGCAGAAGTAGTTGCTATGGGCGGCAAGCGCTGGGACACCAGCAGTTTGATCGCCCGCTTAACTGACTGAAAGTCGCAACTGATTGACTCCGCGAATGGTGAGTCTGTCTCGCCACGAGGGTGTGCCAACAATTTCGATCTGAGCGAAGCGTTTGATGAGCGATCCAACCGCGATCTCGGTCTCGAGCTTTGCCAATGAAGCACCAAGGCAATAGTGGATGCCCGATGCAAACGCCATGTGGCGATTTGCATTAGCACGGTTGAGTTGCAGGTCATTTGGGTTTTCGAACATTGATGGATCGTGGTTTGCTCCACCAAGCGAAGTGAGCACCATGGTGCCCGGCTGCACGGTGATTTGTTCGTTGTCGACCATGTAGTGCACTGGCACAAGTGGCACGCGCACGGTGTGTTGCACCGGACCATCAAAGCGCAACAACTCATCGATATGCGACTGGGCAAGACCGTTGTTATGGACGATGGCTTGTTGCTCGGGGTTGTTGAGCAACGCAAGTGTGCCATTGCCGATGAGGTTGACCGTCGTTTCGTGCCCGGCGATGTACAACAGCACCACGAATGCCATTAGCTCTTCGGTGGTCATTTGTTCGCCAGATTCTTCGGCTGTGATTAAGGACGAAAGCATGTCGTCACTCAAGTGCTTGCGGCGGTGTTCGATAATGGTGGTCAGGTAGGGAACGAGTTGAGCGATCGCGTCTTCGGAACGCAAAAGATCTTCATCTGTGGCCGTTGGCTCGAGCGAATTGGTAATGATTTGAGACCACTCGCGCAATTCAACAGAGCGATCTGTTGGCATGTCAAGAAGATTGGAAATGACTTGAAAGGGCACTGGAAAAGCCAGATCGTCAATCAGTTCAATATGTCCGGCATCTTGTGCGTTATCGAGAACCTTGTCGACGAGTTGTTGAATGCGAGGTCGCAAACGCTCCATCGCTGAAGGTGTGAATGACTTAGAAACAATGCGACGTAAGCGCGTGTGATCTGGTGGGTCGAGATTAAGGATTGATTTGGTGCGGGATTCTTGGCGGTCTCGACGAGCCTGGCGCGCTTCGGATGATGCTTGTGTCGAATACTTTTCGATATCGCGAGAAAAGTCTGCACTTTTGAGTGTTGTAGAAACGTCTTCGTAGCGGGTGAGCACAACCATGCCGAATGCGGTGGTGTGCACCGGTTCGTTTGAGCGCAGCGCGTCGTAGTACGGATATGGGTTGGCGCGAAACGCCGGATCAAACGGATTAAAAACTGGTGCAGTCATTTAGGCAAACGGTGCTGCAGGAATGTATTGGGAAATTGATTGACCATCCATCACGATCCATTGTGAGCCAGATACGCGCTCGGTGAGTGCGCGCATTGCTAGGTCTCCTGCAATAGACACATCCATGATTCCGAGGCCAAGCAAACTGAGATTTTTACGAGTGTTATCGCTGAGTAATGGTGTATCGAGAAACGCTGGGCAGAGTGCGCTGACGCACACGCCATGTGGTTCGAGTGCCGCACCAAGCGACTTGGTGAGCCCAACCATTGCGTGCTTGGTGAGACCATAAATGGGGTCAGCCGCAATTGCCACGATTCCGGCCAGCGAGGCAGTGATAAGAATGTGACCAGACTTTCGATCAACCATGCCAGGTATCACTGCTCGTGCACCAAATACGGCACCGTCCACGTTGATGCTCATGATGTGCTGATACGAATCGTTGTCAAGATGCTGAAATGGATAATCGACTGTTGCACCAAACACATCAGTTTTGGTTGCCACACCCGCATTAAGACACACGATGTCAAACGGTTTGTGCGTGGTGATGATCTTGTCCCATGCTGTCGCATCGGTGACATCGAGATGGACGTATTCGCCACCTACTTCAACAGCAATGGCTTTACCGAGGGTGTCATTGACATCTGCGATAACAACGCTTGCGCCCTCACGAGTAAATCGACGAGCCATTTCGGCGCCGATGCCACTTGCTCCACCGGTGATGAATGCTCGCTGTCCAGTTAACTGACTAGTTAACTGGACATCTAAATTTCCTGGCATGATTCCCCAGATTCTGTTTGCTTAAGAAAACTATTTGCCTTGCGCTGCAGTTGCAAACGCGTCCAACAGTCTGCCAAGTTCGGCGTCGGTGATCACTAGTGGAGGGCAAAACGCAATCGTGTCTGTATTGATCGCGCGCGCAATCGAGCCCAACTGGATCATTCTGTCGCGAATGGCTACAGCATTCTGGTCTGCCTTGAGGCCTGCGGCCCACACTGCGCCGTCACCGCGCACATGGTCGATCGTGCCATCCTGGGCGAGAGCCTTGAGCCCAGCACTCAACACTGCGCCAACATGTTTTGCACGTTCCAACAAGCCTTCGCGCTCGATGATCTCGAGGTTCTTCAATGCAGCGGCGCACACGGCAGAGTGTCCGGAGTAGGTGTAGCCATGACGCAAGAAAAAGTTTGGATCAGACTCGAGGGCATCGCACACATTGCGAGCAACAAAAACGCCACCGAGGGGTTGGTAGCCAGACGTGACACCTTTTGCGAAGCACAACAAATCTGGAGCAACGTTATAAAAGTTTGCTGCAAACCATGTACCCATGCGACCGAAGCCCGAAATGACTTCATCGAAAATGAGAAATGCACCATGTTGGTCACACAACTTGCGTGCACTTTCCAAGTATCCCGGTGTTGGTGGCCACACGCCACCCGCACCTTGCAGTGGTTCAACAATCACGGCGGCAATGCGTGAACTGTTTTCGCTCATGAACTTGGCAAGGTCTTCGATGTTGTCGCTGTCGACTTGCACGACTTCTGGAAGTAACTGACCAAAACCAACTTTGTTGAGAGGCAAACCCTGCGCGCTTGTGCCACCGTAGTTTGTGCCGTGGTATCCGCGCATGCGCGAGATGATGATGGTGCGCTCGGGGTGACCAGCCTGCACTTGGGCAACACGCGCAAGTTTCATTGCCGTGTCTACAGACTCTGAACCGCTGCCGCACAAAAACACGCGCGCATCTTTCATCGGCGAAATTGTTTGCAACTTGGCTGCAAGTTTTTCGGCGATGTCATTACTGAACGGATCAAAAGTTGAATACGTTTCAAGTGTCGATATTTGCTCGGCTACGGCTTGGGCGATCTCATCGCGCCCATGGCCCACTTGGCTATACCAAAGGCTGCCGATGCCATCGATGTATTCGTTGCCCTTGTCGTCCCACAACAGCGAGCCTTTGCCCCTCACAATGCGCACGAAATCGGTTTTGGTGGGCTTGGCAAAGGCGTGCAAGAGGGCGTCGGTCATGGTTGCAACGCTAGTTGGCAAACGAGTTACTGGGGGTTGCGGGTCGTTGTTTCGCCTAACCTGTAGTCGGTATGAAGGGCCTGATTCTCTCTGGTGGCGCTGGCACGCGTTTGCGACCAATTACGCACACCAGTGCCAAGCAACTGGTGCCCATAGCCAACAAGCCCATTTTGTTTTACGGCATCGAGGCCATGGCCAAGGCGGGGATCACCGAGATCGGGATCATCATTGGTGAGACCGGCAAAGAGATCCGTTCTGCAGTCGGAGACGGATCCAAATTTGGTGTGACGGTTACCTACATTCCGCAAGATGCGCCGTTGGGCCTTGCACATTGCGTCGTGATTGCCCAGGATTTTTTGGGTGATGAAGATTTTGTGATGTACCTGGGCGACAACATGCTCGAGCAAGGGCTCACACAGTTTGTAGACGACTTCAAGAATGCTCGTGCAGCAGGCGGACCAAAGGCACCGACTGCACAGATCTTGTTGTGCCATGTCGAGAATCCAAAACAGTTTGGTGTTGCAGAGGTTGATAAAGACGGCCACGTTGTGCGACTGGTTGAAAAACCAGAGAACCCGCCAAGTGATCTGGCTCTCGTTGGCGTGTACTTATTTGACAAGACAATCAATGAAGCAGTGCGCGCCATCAAGCCTTCGCCACGCGGAGAGCTCGAGATCACCGACGCTATTCAGTGGCTCGTTGATCAAAAGAAGGTTGTGCATCACCAAGTACTGCAAGGTTGGTGGATTGACACCGGCAAAAAAGATCCGCTGCTCGAATGCAATCGTCTTGTGCTTGAAGTGCTTGAGCCTCGCAATGATGGCGAAGTAGATAGTGCTTCACAGATCGAGGGACGAGTGGTAATCGAGAAGGGCGCTGTGATCAAGGGTTCGCGTATTCGCGGGCCAGTGGTGATCGGTAGCGGTTCGGTGGTCGACCACAGTTACATCGGGCCTTATACATCACTTGGCCGCAACTGCAAAGTAGAGCATTCAGAGATGGAGCATTCGGTTGTGCTCGACGGCTCGAGCATTATCGGCATTGCGCGCCTTACTGATTCGCTCATTGGTCGTGATGTTGCCGTAACAAGGTCTGAGCAAAAGCCCCGCGCATTGCGTCTGATGCTCGGCGACGATTCGAAAGTGGAGCTGGAGTAAATGCCAACAATTACTGAGTCAACAATTATTTCTGGAGTGCAAATCGTTGAGCCGTCAATGTTCAAAGACGACCGCGGTTACTTCATCGAGACATATCGTCGCCAATGGTTTCCACTTGGTCGCGAAATGGTGCAAGGCAATCGTGGAGACCGCCAACAGGGTTGCATCGTTGGGTTGCACTATCACCTGCACCAAAGCGACTACTGGTACGTTCCGTATGGTTCGTGCAGAGTGGTGTTGCACGACTTGCGCACTGGCTCGCCAACCGATGGGGCAACGCAAGTTGTTGATTTAGGAGCGCGAGCCGATGGAACGCATGACCACCGAGGCATTTTTATTCCGCCAGGTGTTGCTCATGGTTTTGCATCGTTGACCGACATGACCATTACCTATTTGGTTGACAGTTATTACAACCCAACCGACGAACGTGGTCTTGCATGGAACGACTCGGGCGTCAAAGCAGATTGGGGTATTGCCGACCCGATCTTGTCAAAGCGCGATCAGGAAAACCCACAGCGCGGTCAAATCGACAAACAGTTTCAGCCGCATTTTGGCTTGCGCACCTAAAGGTAACAACGTGAAGATTTTTGTAACTGGTGCAGCAGGCTTTATTGGCTCAAACTATGTGCGTTGGGTATTGGCTAATACCGATCATTCGGTAACCGTGTACGACTCACTCACGTATGCGGGCAACATGTCGACGCTCAAAGATGTAGACGACAACCCACGGTATTCGTTTGTCAAGGGCAACATCTGCCAGCCAGGCGATGTAATGGCTGCAATGAAGGGTAACGACTCAGTTGTGCACTTTGCGGCAGAGAGTCACGTAGATCGCTCAATTGTTGGTAGCGAAGACTTCATTCTCACCAACTGCTTTGGCACCAACGTGATCATGGACGCAGCGCGTCAACTTGAAGTCTCGCGCGTCGTGCACATCGGCACCGACGAGGTATACGGCTCGGTGGAAGTTGGTTCGTCGAAAGAGACCGACCCGCTCGAGCCACGCTCGCCCTATTCGGCATCCAAAGCCGGCTCTGACCTCATTGCGCTCAGTTATCACGCAACGCACGGTGTGCCAGTTGTAGTCACGCGTTGCACAAACAACTTCGGACCATTTCAATATCCAGAAAAAGCGATTCCGTTGTTTACTACCAACTTGCTCGACGGCAAAAAGATTCCTTTGTATGGCGACGGGCTCAACGAGCGCGATTGGTTGTATGTAGACGACCACTGCACGGGTGTGCACTTGGTGTTGGAAAAGGGCAACGCGGGCGAGATTTACAACATCGGTGCAGGCAACGAGACCGCGAACAGGGTGCTTGTCGACAAGTTGCTTGCACTGTTGGGCAAAGACGACTCGAGTGTCAATTACGTAGCCGACCGACTTGGGCATGATCGCAGGTATTCGGTGGATATCGCAAAGATCACCGCACTTGGCTGGAAGCGCGCTCGTTCGATGGATGAAGCGCTTGAGCAAACAGTTGCGTGGTATCGCGACAACCGCTGGTGGTGGGAGCCCCTCAAGGCAAACAAGTAATGCAAATTTTGATCACGGGAGCCAATGGGCAACTTGGTCACGAACTGGTGCGCGCAGCGATTGCATCGGGTCACAAAGTTGTTGCATCTTCGCACGAGACACTCGACATCACCGACAAGTTGGCTGTTGATGTTGCGATCACGGCAGCACGACCTGACGTAGTCATTCATGCTGCAGCATGGACAGCCGTGGATGCATGTGAGAGCGACCCCGACAAAGCAATGCTGGTCAACGGCACCGCAACGAAATACATCGCAGACGCAGCACATGCTGTTGGCGCACACGTTGTGTATATTTCGACCGACTATGTGTTTGATGGCAGCAAGACTTCGGCATACGACGAGGGAGACACACCAAACCCGCAGAGCGTGTATGGCGCGAGCAAGTTGGAAGGTGAGCGAGCACTAGGGCCAAACGATGCAATAGTGCGCATCGCGTGGGTGTGCGGTTTTTACGGTGGCAACATGGTCAAGACCATTTTGCGATTAGCCGAACAGCCGCAACTCAAGTTTGTTGACGACCAGATAGGCAACCCTACTTTTGCAGACGATGCAGCAGAAATGATCGTGCGCTTAGCAACGGAAAAACGACCAGGTACATGGCATGTCACAAATCAGGGTGATGTGAGTTGGTATGAGTTTGCCCGCGAAGTATTGATGGCTGCTGGGTTTGATGCAGGCAAGGTTGCTCCTATCAAGACTCGCGAATTGCAGCCACCTCGCCCCGCTAAACGCCCATTCAATTCGGTGCTGAATAACTCAAGTCTGAAACGTGCAGGCATTGAATTGCTTCCCGATTTTCGTGTGCCTCTAGCGCGATTGGTGTCACAGATTCAGCGCAACGAGCGAGGGTAGGATTGTTGTTATGAATCAAGAGCAACTGCTGATTGAGCTTGAGCCCGTTGCGGCCAAGTTGTACGAGCGTCATCAGGGTGTTGCTAAAGAATGGTTTCCACACGAGATGGTGCCCTATGGCCGCGGCAAAGATTTTGAACCTGGCAAGCAGTGGGTGCCCGAAGATGCCGACTTTGGTGGGGGCAATACTGAGATCGACGAAGCAGTGCGCGCTGCACTGTTTGTCAACTTGCTGACCGAAGATAATTTGCCGTACTACTTTCGCGATATCGACCGATTGTTTGGAAGCGACACTGCATTTGGTGAGTGGGCACGCAACTGGACGGCAGAGGAGGGTAGGCATTCGATCGTGATGCGCGACTATTTCACTGTCACACGCGCTGTTGATCCGATTGCACTTGAGCGTGCACGAATGATTCAAGTACGCGGTGGTCAGGTGCCAACACCACTTGATGCGTTTGAAGGACTTGCTTATGTGAGCATGCAAGAACTTGCCACTCGTATTTCGCATCGCAATACGGGCAAGTTGATGAAAGACGAGTTGGGCACTGCCATCATGTCGCGCGTGGGCAACGATGAAAACTTGCATTACTTGTTTTATCGCGACCTCACATCAGCGGCGCTCGAGGTTGATCCATCGTCAACAGTGCTTGGCATCGAGCGTGCAGTTCGCACATTCTCAATGCCTGGTCTCGGCATTCCAGACTTTGATCGTTTGTCAAAAGAGATTGCTAAGGCTGGCATCTACGACCTACAGATACATCATGACCAGATTCTCGAGCCTGTCATCATGAAGCATTGGAAACTTGAGAGTGTCACAGGTTTGAGCGATGAAGCAGAAGCGGCTCGCGATTCATTGTTTAAGCGCATGGCTCGCATTGCCAAAGTAGGCAAGCGCATGGCTTCGGGCCACGCAACTGTTTAATCAGTAACTCGCTCATTACTTGTCGTCAAAAATACTTAAACTGCCCGCGTAATTGGCAACCCATACCCGACGCATTTGTGCGTCGTAAGTTATGCCGACGGGGTGATGGCCGGTCTTTACGGTCTGAATAACTTGCATGTCACTTGTGCGGACCTTGACCATCGTGTTGCTCTGGTAGTTGACAACATAGAGACTGAAACCATCATCGGACATCACCATGGTGCGAGGTTCGTTGCCCGTTGCAACTGATTTGATGAGAGTGTCGGTGAGGGGATTGATGGCGCGTATTTGCCCTGCTTTGTTGTTGGTGATGTACAGCACCGAATTGTCTGGCGAGAGCACGAGGTGTCGTGGCGTGTAGCCAGCACTGGTGATGGTGCGAGTTGTGAAATCGAGCAGGTTAATGGCAGTGATAATGCCACCTCCCATCACTGTCACATAAGCAATTGATGAGTCACTGGTAATAGCAATGCCGCGTGGATGCAGACCAACATCGATGCGTTGTACTTCTTTGTTGGTTGTGACATCAATAATTGAAACATCGAGTGAGCAAAAGTTGGATACAACGACATATTTATTGTCTGGTGACACTGCGAGATATTTGGGAACTGCACCGACCGCGATCACCTGGTCAATTTTGAATGTTGTTGTGTCTACGCGGTAGACAAAACTCTGGTCGCGGTCTTTGCCTTGACATGTGTCGATTGCGCTCGGGTCCCATCCGTCACCGTACATTGCGTAGTTGGAGACATAGGCATATTTGGCATTGGAAGAAAATGCGGCCTCGACGGGTGAGCCACGTACGACTGAGGATCTGCCAACAACTTCGACGCTGAAATCCTTGAGATCAACTTTGTCATCGATGGTTGCAATTAAGTTGCTTTGCCGATTAAACACACTGATGTTGTGTCGATACATCATGTTTTGCGCAAAGAACAATCCGGTACCAGAGTGCACGATGCTTTTTGGTTGCAAATTGTCGTTGGCAATTGTGTCAAACAGTGTGAGGCTTCGTTCGTCGGATCGCTTGCCGTCTGGGGGCACGAGCGACGTTGTAGTAGTCGTCGTAGTCGTGGTAGTGGTGTTTGGGGTCGTCGTAGAGGGGGCAGAAGTGTCAATTGGCGCATTTGAACTCTTGCCATTGGCGCAAGCAGTGAGCCCGATGACAAGACCGACACTGATGATCAAACGCTTCACACCTGCAAGGCTATGACGCTTTGACCTTGACTATTGACCGAAACAGTGGTGGAATTGGGGGATGACGAACGCCACTTTTACCAGCATGGATGTGTCAACCAAAGAAGAGTGGATGAATATCGGTGCCGAGACCGCCAAAAACCAGCCGCGTGTTGCGGAAGGAATTTTGAATATGTTGCGTGGCATGGACGCGATTGTGGATGGTTTTGTGACCGATCAACTGACGCACGCTCTGCAGACTGCAACGAGGGCTGAGCGCGCTGGCGCAGATGATGAAGTCGTAGTGGCATCCTTGTGTCATGACATTGGCAAGGCCATCAGCGTGCCTAACCATCCGGCAATTGCAGCGGCAATCTTGAAGCCATATGTGCGCCCAGAAGTGCACTTCATGATCGAGGCGCACCAAGATTTTCAGGGTCGCCACTATTACGGACACTTTGGGATGAATCCAGACGCGCGTAAAAAACATGAGGGTCATCCGGCATACGCCTTGGCTGCAAAATTTGCAGACGAGTGGGATCAAAAAGCATTTGATCCCGGTTATGACACGTTGCCACTTGAACATTTCGAAGATCGCGTTCGCGCGATATTTGCAAAGCCCAAGTTTGTTGCAGCCGATTAATTCTGTATCCCGCAGCGTCTCGCTGCCAATGTACGACATTGCAGAGGTACATGCTTCGACGATGCAGATTGTTGAGGCACTCGCTGCTGCGTTGTGTGCAATTGGGCTAGATGCTCATGCCGATGTTCCTATTGCTTTAGGGCATGCAGACTTGCTGCGCTACTGGTCAAGCGATGGGATGCTGTTGAGCCAAAGCTGTGGATTGCCGTTCATTGAAGACTTGCATGATGTTGTAGACATCGTTGGCACGCCGCTGTGGACGGACATCAGTGATGATCGTGGTCGATATCAAACGGTCATCGTCGTTCGTGAATCTCTGGCTGTAACGAGTATCGACAAAGCACAAGGTTTGCGTCCGGTGATCAATAATTCTCGGAGTTTGTCTGGTTGGTGCAGCCTTGGCGTGGCGCTTGCCAATGGCGCTGGCGGCGTACAAGGTGCCAAACCATCTGTGCATCCGTACGTCGAGAGTGGTGGTCATGCTGCAAGCCTGCAGATGCTTCAAAATGGGGAAGCAGATATTGCATCAATTGACGCTGCAACATTTCGACTGCTCTCTAGCCATCGCCCGGCTCTTACAAGCAACTTGCGAGTCATTGGCCAAGGTCCATTGGTGCCTGCGACGCCATTTATTGTTTCAAAATCTTGTGGGGCAACCGCGGACGAAGTTTTCCAAGTAGTAGACGAAGAATTTCGTCGTCCAGCATTGCGGGGGGCGATGGATCACATTGGCATCAGTGGCTTTGTGCGCCTGACAAATAGCGACTATGACATGTTGGTTGACTTGGTGAAAACAGCCGAAGTAGTGTTGCCGCGTCGGTAAAGGCAAAAAGTATTAGCAAGAACACGTCTTATTTTTAGATCGGAATTTTATGTCGGGTCCTCGTCCAGTAAAGGCGCCTACGGGTAACAAGCTCACGTGCGCCAATTGGCAGATTGAAGCGCCGTACCGGATGCTGCAAAACAATCTTGACCCGGCTGTGGCCGAGAGACCTGATGATCTCGTTGTCTATGGCGGCACGGGTCGCGCCGCACGCAGTTGGGACGCATACGACGCAATGTTGCGCACGATGACGACGCTCAAGCCCGACGAGACGATGCTTGTGCAATCTGGCAAGCCCGTTGGAGTGTTTCGCACGCACGAGTGGGCGCCGAGGGTGTTGCTGGCAAACAGCAACTTGGTGGGAGATTGGGCAACATGGGACGAATTTCGTCGCCTAGAAGATTTGGGACTCACCATGTATGGGCAAATGACCGCGGGGTCGTGGATCTACATCGGCACTCAGGGAATCTTGCAAGGCACATACGAATGTTTTGCAGAGATTGCACGTCGCAAGTTTGGCAACACACTTGCTGGAACCATCACACTCACTGGTGGCCTTGGCGGTATGGGTGGCGCTCAGCCACTTGCTATCACCATGAACGATGGTGTTGCGTTGTGTGTCGACGTGGATGCGTGGCGCGTCAATCGTCGGGTCGAAACTCGCTATCTCGATGTTGTTGCAACTTCGCTCGAAGATGCTGTTGCGCAATGTTTGGCTGCAAAAAAAGAGCGACGTCGTTTGTCGGTTGGGCTCGTGGCCAATGCCGCTGATGTGTTTCCAAAATTGTTGGCGATGGGTTTTCCTGCCGACATTGTGACCGACCAGACAAGTGCGCATGACCCGTTGTCATATGTGCCAAACGATGTGAGTGAAGAGGCTGCAAAGAATTTGCTGGCCACAAACCCTGCCGAATACATCAGGCGCTCGCGCTTGGCGATGGCCGAGCAGTGTGCCGCAATGGTTGGCTTCATGGACGCTGGTGCTGAGGTGTTTGACTACGGCAACTCGCTGCGTCGCGAGGCGCAACTGGGTGGATACGACAGAGCATTCGATTATCCAGGTTTCTTGCCTGCGTATATTCGTCCGCAGTTTTGTGAAGGACGCGGACCATTCCGTTGGGTTGCATTGTCTGGAGACCCTGCAGACATTGCTGCAACTGATGCTGCAGCGATGGAAGAGTTTCCCGACGACGAAGGTTTGTCAAGGTGGATTCACTTGGCCAAAGAACGTGTGGCGTTTCAGGGTCTGCCTGCACGCATCTGCTGGCTCGGTTATGGCGAAAGACATCGCCTTGGCCTGCGATTTAACGAGATGGTGAAAAAAGGCCAACTCAAGGCACCAATCGTGATTGGTCGCGACCATTTGGACTCTGGTTCGGTGGCGTCACCATATCGCGAGACCGAATCGATGCTCGATGGATCGGATGCCATTGCCGACTGGCCACTGCTTAACGCGCTCGTCAATACCGCGAGTGGTGCAACGTGGGTGAGCATTCATCATGGCGGTGGGGTGGGCATTGGACGAAGCATTCATGCTGGCATGGTGGCAGTTGCCGACGGCACAGACTTGGCAGCAGAAAAACTAGCGAGAGTGCTGGTAACGGACCCTGGAATGGGCGTTATTCGCCATGCGGACGCTGGTTATGAGCGGGCCATTGAAGTGGCCGATGAACGCGGAGTGCGCATTCCGATGCGCGAAGGCTGAGTAATTGAGCATCATGACGACGCTATGACAACTCAAACATTTCATGCGCAGTGGGCTTGGCGCGGAGGCGAAGAGGCTGTTGCCAATGTGCGAATCACGGTGAGCAACGGCGTGATTGCGAGTGTTGAAGATGGGGTTGATGCACAAACAAGCGATGTGCGCATCAGCGGTGTTGTGATGCCAGGGTTTGTGAATGCACATAGCCATGCGTTTCATCGCGCATTGCGTGGGCGCACGCACGGTGGTAGCGGCGATTTTTGGTCGTGGCGCACACCGATGTACGAGATTGCCAATCGCTTGACTCCAGAAACATATGGCGAACTCGCAGCAATGACTTTTGCCGAGATGGCGCTCAGTGGCATCACTGGTGTTGGCGAGTTTCACTACATACATCACCAGCAAGATGGCACTCGATATGCAAACCCCAATGAGATGGGTCTTGCCATGGTCGCTGCTTCGCAGCGTGCAGGTATTCGCATGGCGCTGCTCGACGTTGCTTACTTGCATGCCGGACTCGATAAACCCGAGCCGCTCGCTGAACAGAAACGTTTTTCGGATGGCACGATCGACAACTGGCTCGACAGAGTTGATGCGCTTGGTGAAGGCGATATCAGTGGTGAACACGGTCCAGGTTGGACAGTCGGCATGGCGCCGCACAGCGTGCGCGCAGTACACCCGAGTGAGTTGGAAGAAGTAGTTGCAAATCGTCACGGCAAAGT